>JAEZKE010000009.1 GCA_023436175.1 Methanobacteriota archaeon | reverse complement strand
GGACTCTGTGCAAAAATGTGCCCAGTTGAAGCAATTAACCTCGAAGTCGAACTTGGACCTGCAAAACCAGCTTCCGACGAAGGGCTCGTTAGAAACGAAGAACTCTGTATATTTGATGGTAGCTGCGCTCCTGTATGTCCTACTGGAGCTATAAGAGTAGAACCAGGTGAATCTTACGAATGTGTACAAGATGTGGAGCATGTGCATCTATATGCCCTACTGGAGCTCTTAGAGTAACACAGATCGACAAAGAAGTTAACGGCAAAATGGTTAAAAGGGATAGAATCGAATTCAGCCCATCCATTTGTGATGAATGCGGTGAATGTATCGAAGTATGCCCATATAACATGCTGGAACTCACAGGCGACAAGAAAATGCCAATCAAAGGATACTGTGTGCTTTGTGAAAAATGTGTTGAACACTGTCCAAACACAGCATTATCCATAAAATAAGAATGTTTTTTAAAGGTGGATTTTTCCACCCTATTAATTTTATTTTTGCTTAAAAATTTATTGAAACTATTTTTTATAACTTAAAAATTAATTAAGGTTAATTTTCCTGTTCAATTATCATTACTTAATCAAATATTTACTATTTTATGAAATGTACTAAAATGCTCCCTTTTTGTATTGCACTGTAATTAGGGAATACACTTGAAAAATAAGCCTGATAATAATTCTTTTTATCTTTGAATTATCTTAGTATACAGAAATATTCTTAATTAATAAAAATTAAAAAGGTTTATCTAAAAAAATAATATATGGATTATACTTAAAAAATAAAGGATTATTTACTTAATTTAACATAAATAGCATGTTTGTCAAGGTCAATTTCAACTATTGTTCCAGTAATGTCTTTTCTAGTGCCTAATATATCGGTAAGCCCTATGTTTTCACCATCAATTTTTATAAACAATGCATCTTCCATTATTTTATCGTCGTCGGTTGAATAAACTGTTGATTCGCACATTTTATCACCTGTAGTAACTATGTTTTTAATATGATTTCTTATTTTTGATAAACGTAGTTTCCCTTATTTTCAAAAACTCCCCCATTATCTACAACAACATTCCCACGGACTATTGTCATAACAGGCATCCCTTTAACTTCAACTCCTTTAAATGGGGAATATTTTGCTTTTGTCTTGAATTCATCAGGGTTTATTATCCCTTCTTTTTTCATGTCAACCACAACAAAGTCTGCATCCATTCCCTCTGCAATTTTTCCTTTATTTTGGAGGTTAAATATTTTAGCGGGATTTTCACATAAAAGTCGTCTTATATCATTAAAACTCATTTTATTTTCATTTACTTTAGTTAAAAACAGTGGTAAAGTTGTTTCAAGATTTGGAATACCTGATGGAGCTTCCCATACATTTTTCTCTTTTTCAAGAATGGTATGGGGTGCATGGTCTGTCCCAATTACATCGATCTTATCTAATTCCGGGAAACCTAACTTATACTTGCTGTCACGGAGAGGAGGATTGGTTTTTGCAAAGTTTCCACATTTTTTAAAATAAGATGCATCTAAAAACAAGTGATGGGGAGTTATCTCTGATGTAACCCTGCAATTTTCACCTTTAGCTTCTTGAATTAAATCAAGGGACTTTTTGGTGCTCACGTGGCAAACATGGATACGTGAATTGAGTTGTTTTGCCAGGGAAGTGGCTTTTAAAACTGCAATATCTTCTGCAAGTGGTGGCCGCGCATCTGCATAAATTTCAGGATTTATACTGCCGCTTAATTTCATTTTATCAGTGCATTCCTTCACTGTATCTCTATCTTCTGCGTGTATAGATATCAGATGATCTTCAGGTAATCCTTTAATTTCTGTAAAAATGTCCAGCAGATATTCATCATCAATTAAATCCATATATATTTTAAATGAGGCAGGTTTAAGCTCTGCCATTTTTTTAATTTCACGAGTATCCTCTACACCAGCATGCAGCCCAAAACCAACCACACTATTTTTCTCTGCTATTTTAATCTTTTCAAGAAATGCCTTTTTAGTTGTAGTTTTAGGGTCCGTGTTGGGCATATCCATTATTGTAGTGAATCCACCACATGCCGCAGCTATTGATCCAGTTTTAAAAGTTTCTTTCTCTGGAAATCCGGGGTCTCTAAAATGTACATGGGAATCGATAAGCCCGGGTAAAACTATATTTCCTTTAATATCTATAGTTTCCTCGCTTTTTGGAGCTATCTTTGTAATAGATACAATTTTGCCATCTTCAATTCCTATAGAAAATCCTTTGTTCTCTGGGACAAGTTTACAGTTTTTAAGACATAAATCAATCAATTTAACACCTTTTTGGTTGAATAAATAAAATATTTTATTTAACTTTTTTTATTTATTAGATTGTCAGAAGACAGGATTAAATTTTTTAATTAACTCCTAAACTTCATTTTAGTATATTTAAATTTTTTATGATGCCGTTGATCTGCCATTCAGTTTTCGCCCCGTAAGGCAGAATTCCACTTTCGAATATATGTTTTTCTTCTTCTAATTTTTTTAAATTATCTGCAGCTTTTTTGTTCCACAGATCTAACCAACCTTTCTGGGGACGTGTTATACTGGAGGTATCAATGCCTAAATGTTCGCTCCATAGATTTTTCCTGAATTTTTCTATGGTCCCTTTTTTTGGTTCAAGATCGAAAAACAAAGCATTCATTTCCATATTGAGATAATTTGCAGAAACTTCACGATTTCCAAATTCTTCTGCACAGCTAAGAGAAGATCCATCGAGATTTGCTGTACCTATTGTTGCCCAGGTATCATCTACAACCGCCACTTTGCTGTGTATGTAACAATTTTTTATTTTGGTCATGTCTCCAGATTTACCTGACCATTTGGTGAAAACGCCAATTTGGGGGTGTTCCACAACGTCCTTTTGAAGATCTAAACCAATAAATTCAAAACCATAGTTCTGCCAGCTCTTATATGTAGGGACATCAGGAACTTCGTTAATAAGCATAATTAATTGTAAATCAGAATTATTTTCAAGTGCTTTCTTTAAAGCCCCTATAATATATTTATTGGTGAAATATTGATTTTCAAGATAAATAAAATCTTTAGCGTTAGTAATTGCTCTTCTATATGCTTCAAGTATTCCTTTTTCTCCTTTATTTATTGTGCCCGGAGTAATTGACCTTACGATTTGTACTGGTTCATTTTCCATTTTTAAGGATAGATCATGGTAACTTTTTGAGAACCTCAGTTTGTTATTATGGGTAGTATATTCCGATGAATTTTGAGCAATTTTTAATCCTTTAAATTTATTTAGATGGATATCTTTTGAAATTTTACATTCACCACTCCTGCACTGGTCTGAGAGGTAATTCCAGAGTTCAATGAAAAATTCTTCTATGTGCTCTATTACATTACCTTCTAAATAGATTGAAACATCATGAAGAGGACCTTTATTCTTATTTAGCCTACGAGGATCGTTAGGAATATGCTTATCTGTATCCCAGTAACTCTGACTGAAAGGGGAGCCAATTATAAATGCGCTCTTGCCATCTACCACAAGTACCTTTGCATGCATGGCATATGGCCCTTTTGCAGGAAAATTTCTAACTTCAACTTTGCTTTCCTTAAAATAATTCTTTAATTCTCTATAATTATCAGGAATAATCGCATTCTCATTTATAATTATTTTAACATCAGCACCTCTATTTTGAGCCTCTAAAAGTTTATATGTTAAAGTATCTTCATCCTTATACTGTTCATCTAATGAAAATTGGGGGATAAAATCAGAATCAAATTCAAACTGGGTTAAATAGATATATGAATCCGCTTTTTCAATAACATTAACAATTTTTTGAAGTGCTTTTTGATTATCTATTAATATCTCAAAATTATTATTCTCTGTAAATCTTGATTTAAATTGGCTTTTTAATGTAACAAACCATCCTTCAATTTCTGCTCTGTTAATGATTATTTTATCTATCTGCTTGATTACTTCATTTACATTCTCATAAACTTCTGTTCTTCTAAGCTCAAATATTCCTGATTTATCTTTAACAACAATCTGGATATTGGGGTCTTTATTTGCAATCTTTTTATATTTTCCTGGTGGATAAATAATGTGATAATATCCATTTTCATTGGTAACTGCAGTTCCTAAGAAATTGTCTCCAAATGGAAATAAAAGTTTGTACTGATCCTTTATAACTCCAATAGAATTATTTAAAATTCCTTCTTCTTTAATGAATGATTTAACCTTTGATTCAATAAGATTTAAAGCATGTAATTCTATTTTCCCAAAATCTATGTCTTCTGCGGCCACTACTAATCCGGAGATAGGATCTCCATTTTTGTCCAGTATTCTACCTTCAACACCTATATTTGGTTTGATTATTATGTTGCCAAAGTTTAGATCAGTGTTTTTATCATCTTTTTTTGGAGATAAAGTCATTATTACTTCGTTTTCTATGTAAATTTCAAGTTTAAGGTCACAGGATGAATTTTGATCATCTGCAGAATAAATAATTTCAAATTCGCCATTAATATCTGTTTTACTGCTACTTATCTCTTTATTTTTTAAAAAAGAACAATTAAAAGCTTTAATTTTGATATTATATAATGGAATTCTGTTTTTATCTGTTAAACGTCCAGAAATTTTATATATATTTGCGGTTTCCATAATATCACACTGAATATTCAGGCATTTTAGTGCTGTAAATTTTCATGGACTTAAAAACATAAATTAAGACAAGACAATATTAAATACATTTCTATATCATCTCTTTATTAACGTATAACTTGTAAAACGAGACAATATTTAAAGTATTTAGTGCATTATCTCTTTATTTTATATTATGTTGAATCTTCTATTAATTCATATGGAATTTAGGAGAATGCTTTCATTATATTAGCCATATGTTATTTAGACAAATTAATTTATCTTGAAGTTAGATAGATAACATCATGCATTCAAAACAAGAATTTGTCAGAGATTTTATAAAACGGGACCGAAAACTCTTATTGGAAGATGTCAAGAAGAATCAGGAATATGGAGAACAGGAAAACGAATTTAAAATAATTGCAGACTTTACAGAATACTCTCCATTACATATGGGTCACAGGCACTGTATGATAAGGGCAAAGGAAGAAGTCGAAGATGGAATTTTTGTTGCAGTAGTTCCTGGGCTATTTGAGCGAAGCGGTAGGGGACTGCCGTACATCATGTCACGCCATGCAAGGGCGGATTCTGCAGTGGCTGTTGGTGCAGATATAGTCATAGAGGGGCCCCCTATGGGTATAATGGGTTCTGGGCAGTATTCGCTATGTCTTGCAAAGACTTTTAAAGCATTGAATGCAGATTATATTCCTAGGGGTTACAAACCAATTCAAGGTTTTCAAGAGATACTCCGTAGAATCTCGGATGGAAAAGGAGTAGCTCCAAAGCCCTACAAAATAATTGATATGGATACAAAAGAGGTTTTAATTAGGGGTAAACTTCATGAAGATAATTATGTCATTGTATCTCTTTCAAGGTCTCTTAAAAAGATAAATTTCGATTTCAAAGATAAATTCATCTTCATAAAGCGTATTGAAGGAGTAAGTGGCACTAAAATTAGAGAAGCTGTTTTAAAAAGAGATTTAAGTTCAGTTGAAGATATGCTGCCCCCTGAAACTATTGAAGTTTTAAACAGGGAAATGGCACAACAAAGGGCTCCCCTTCATAACTGCAGAGATGAAGAAAGTATAATTGAACTTGTGAATGAAGGATCAGAAGACTATTTAAAATCACTTGCACTTTTAGATGATAAAACTGCAGGAAACCTCATTAAAAACAGGCCATTTGAAAGCATGGCTGAAATAGAAGAATGTATTTCATGGGGTTTCAGTAGACATTACAAAACTAGAATTTTGTCATCTTTAGAGGCAAGAATAAATAAAGAAACAGTATCTGAATATATCGAGAAGTATCCATCCGTTATTCGCGTGTTAAACTTTAAAGATAAAGACACACTTAAAAATTTTAAAAATAATATACCCGCAAGGAGGATAGAAATATGGCAATAAAAGAAGGAGATTTTATAAGGCTCAACTACACTGGAAAAGTTCAAGAAACCGGTGATATCTTTGATACAACAAGTGAAGAAATAGCTGAAGAAGCAGGACTCGTCACTGAAAACAAAACTTTTGGTCCAATTCCAATAGCTGTAGGAGTAGGACATGTATTAAAAGGACTTGATAAAGGTTTAGTTGGTATGGAAGTAGGTGAAGAGAAATCAATCGAAGTGCCTCCAGAAGAAGGATTTGGAGTAAGAGACCCAAAATTAACCCAGCTTATACCAATGAGTGAATTCAAAAAACAGAACATCAGACCTCAAAAAGGTATGAATATTACACTGGAAGGACACAATGGTAAAATAAGGAGCATAAGTGGCGGAAGAGTAACTGTAGACTTTAACCATGAATTTGCTGGAAAAACACTTGTATATGATGTAGAAGTCGAAAAAATAATTGAAGATGACCTTGAAAAGGTATACGGAATCATAGAACTCCAGTACCCTAACCCAAATATAAAACCTGAAGATCATGAAGTGAAAATGGAAGATGGGAAAGTAATGATCTACCTCAATGAAATGGCTAAATTCGACAACCAGATTACATACGCAAAATTCAGAATTGCAAGGGACATATGGGACAACATGGGTATAAACAGAGTCGAATTTGTTGATGTATTTGAGAAAAAAGTAGGCACTGAAGAAGAAAAAGAAGAAGAAACAGAAGCAGAAGAATAATTTCCATGCTTTAAAATTCAATAATAACTTCTTTATTTTTAGAATATGGGTTAATATACAATTCATTAAACCATTAAGAATGGATTTTTTTAACACTCGAAAATCTCTCAAAATCCTCAAAAATCTTGAAAAGATTTTTGCAAGCCGTCGAAAAATCGTAGATTTTTCGGGCTGCAAAATTAAAAATTTTGCAAGCTATGATTTTCGGTGTTTACGAAGCGAAGCTTCGTAACTGTGAAAATGAAAATTTTCACATGTCGTAGGAAACTCTCAAAAACCTCCGGTTTTTGGAGCACGAAAAACTGTCAAAATCTACGATTTTTACATGTTGTCAAATCTCTGATTTGACACAGTAAATCTTTCAGATTTGTATGCTTTGTTTTTCGTAAGCTATGTTTCATCGACCCCAAAATTCTCCGAATTTTGAGGGCATTTGAAATCTCTGATTTCGATGCTCCGAATGCTTCGCATTCGAGAGCCCCAAACACTATCAAAATTCATAGAATTTTGATGTTTGAAAATCGAAGATTTTCAACCGTGAAAATTAAAAATTTTCACATGCCCCAAACACTTCGTGTTTGAGGGCTTTGTGTTTGAGGCCGGCGAATCCCTCAAAAATTCTGCGAATTTTTGGGGCATGTAAAAAATCTTTGATTTTTTACGGTCACAAAAACGAAGTTTTTGTGAACATCAAAAACCGTGGGTTTTTGATAGCTATCGATTCTCGGCCACAGAAATTCATTGAATTTCTGTAGGGTTTTACTTTTTAAATTAAAATTAGCGCTTTTCTTTATATTTTGATCATTAAGTTCTCTATTTTTGCCATAAAAACCGATAAAGGTAAATATTAATTTTAATATAATACTTATTATATAATTTTTAATAATTGGGGATAATTTATGCCAAAAAAATTGTTTATAGCTTTGGTAATAATCGTAGTTTCAATATTCGGCGTTTCGGGGTACACTATACTACAAACTGGTGGAACTACTCCCTCATTAAAGACTAATGAGAATAACTTAGTTCCAGCGGCTGTTTTAGAAAATAGCAGTTATATAAATCCTCCTGAAAGAGAAATATGCAATGCATGCGCTGGTACGGGATGGTCACGCCAGAATACATGTCTAAAATGTAATGGAAGCGGCGTTTTATATTGTAAAGCATGTAATGGAACTGGGGAATATTTAAATGGAACCATATGTCAGTACTGTCATGGAACTGGACAAATTATCTGTCCTGCATGTCATGGAACTGGTGGAAACAGATGTAAGTTCTGCGGCGGTGATGGTTACTACGACCCACAAAATGGGGATAAAAAAGCTTAGAAACTGATTATTCGCAAAAAATAGTAGAAAAGTTAGTCTGGATCTAACTATATTCATCTTTAATTAGAGATAATCAACGATTTTTCTTTTTAAATTTTCGAGCGCTCATTTCTTTTCTCTTTTTAACGGCCCTTTTTTTGTTTAATCTATCCCTAATTTTGATAGATAGCAGTATGATTACAACCACCGCTGTAAAAAATCCCACTATTAATGCTTTTAGATTGATCATTTGATGCTACACAGGTTATTAATTTTAAAAAAGTAAAAAAAGTTAAAATTTTGATTTTAAGAGATTCTAAAGTGTTAAGGCCAGGTAAGTATTTTTGGCACTTTAACTTTTTTAAATCTCTGCTTAACATCCTCTGGCCAGTTTTCAGGGTCAAAACCTTTCTGTGCTAAGAATCCAAATACCCATCTGGTTATACCGATACCTGTACATCCTGTCCAGATTCTGTGGCTATGAGTTTCTTTTACAGAAAAACCTTCTATAAAGTGGGTTCCGTGGATATTTGCAGAAACTACGGCAACACCTTTTGTCTGACCAGGTACTACTAACCTCATTTCCTTTTTAGGAATATCTGGAAACTCAATTCCCCTGTCTTCACTCTTTCTTCCTTCAAGATAGAATGGGTCATCACCCACTTCTGTGTACCATTCGAGCTCAAGTTCATCAGCGACTTTATGGGAAATTTCAACGCTCATATCCCTTATTTCATTACACTGTTCAGGTGTTCCAAGCCATACAAGTTCCATCCTCTGGAACTCGTGGACACGGTCAAGCCCTTTAGCTCCTCCAGCTTCCCAACGGTATGTCCAACCGCTTCTATCAAAGAATTTTATTGGCAGGTCCTTTTCATCAACCACCTGATGGCTTAAAAATTCATAGAACGGTTCGCACTGTGCAGGGGCCAGTACATATGAAGGATCTTTTAAACCTTCTTTTAAAAGGTCAATTGGTACTTCACGTTTAATTTCAAGCTCATTACGGAATTTGTCAAATATCAATGGGTCTCTTCTTGGTGCAGAACAGTAGTACATCCCTTCAGGAAGACCTTCTAAATATTTCATTTTTTCCATCACTGGAATTGGTATGAGTTTTGGAAACAGGCATTCCTCAAATTCCATGCTGTAAACAATCTTTTCTAATATTATTTCTTCAAGGGCACGCTGTAGTGCTGTAAGCGGAGGCGCATAGAACCATTGACCTCGTCCGGAGAATTTTTTAACCCATCCTAACTTAGCAGCTTCTTCTGTAGTGTCTCCTTCAAAGAAAAACTTCTGTTTCTGGCTGCTTGCTATCACAGTACCAGGTTCTACTTTTGTAACCTGTCTTGTGAGAATATCAGATGGTTGAGTAACTTCTTCAAGGGTTGGTTCAGCTTCTCCTGGTTTTGGTACAGACTCTTTTATGAACTTTAAAACCCTGTCAACAACATGGCTTCTTAGTTCTGATTCATCTAATTCTTCAAATTTTATTATTAATTTATTTTCTTCAATGGAGGAATCTAAAACGTAGGGCATCTCTATTATTTTGTCAATAACAGTAGCTCCTAAATCTACTTCTCCTGGTTTAATTATTCCTGTAGTTTCATCCACTTTTGGTTCTTTTTTAAGGGGAATTTCGATTTCATATTCTTCGGCAGTTATTTTTCGCACACCTAAATGATATTTTTTACCTAAAAGTTGAGTGAGTGGTTTTTTGATACGTAGTATTGCATCATGTGCCCTTCCACGTCTTCCAGATACCATTTCGACGTTTAATGTGTTTCCCTTTAAGTCCCAGTTTATTATTTTTGATGCGTCCTGTTTCTGGTCTTCTGGAACTCCTTTAGTGAATATATCCTCATTCGCATGCTTTATAAACTCTTCTAAGTCTTTATATGCTTCTTCTGCGTCCTTACTGAATGTTATTTCCCCTTTAAGTGTGAATCTCATATATTTTCACCTATTTAAAATTAATATAATAAAATGTATAACGTTATATTTTAGATCTTTTAATCTATTTAATTTCTTCTTTTGTAAAATCAATTACTTTTTCGGCCATCATCTCGCAAAAAAGAATATCATCTACTGTTGCAAGAGTAGTTCGAAGTGACTCTGCATCTAATTTACAAATAAGATTGTTATTTTCAACATATGATTCTACAAACCCCATATTGTCTGGTTTAAGTGATCCTAAAGCTATTTTAGCTTCTTCTTCTGTTTCATATGTGAAAATAACGGTAGATTCTATTTGCATGTTTTAACCTAATAGTTTAACTTAAAATAATTTCTGCAATTTTTTCTATTGATTTAAATGCTCTCGAGTCAGGATACTTAGCAAGTGGATGTCCTTCCATATCTGCCCGTATAACTGCTTCATCTCGCGGAATGCTGCCGATTACTTCAAGTCCAATTTCTTTGGTTTTTTGAATTACAAAGTTTTCTTCTGTCTCATTGGACACTTTATTTATAACACAGACAAGTTTAGGGATACCAATATCTCCTGCAAGTTTTTTAATCCTTGCTGCAGTTTCAATTGATTTAAGCCCTGGTTCGACAACTATAATCATCAAATCAACTGCTTCAGCAGTTTTTCTACCGAGGTGCTCTATTCCCGCTTCCATGTCAAGTATAATAAATTCATCTTTTTTAAGAATTAAATTCCGCATGAGCGCTTTAAGAAGCACAGAAGCCGGGCAGATACAGCCTTCACCACCCTTGTCAATGGTACCCATTACAAGGAGTTTTAAATTACCTTCATTGTCATAATTTATAGATAAAGATTCTGGAAGGTCACTTATCTTTGGATTCATTTTAAAAACTTCTCCAAATGATGATCCGGGTTCTGCACCAGTTCTTTCTTTTATAAGGTCCTTCATTTTAGATATGGGAGTAATTGGCTCCATAATACCAAGACTTGATGCAAGGTTCATATCTGGATCTGCATCGATAGCGAATACTTTATAACGTTGTGACAATATACATGCTAATGTACCAGAAAGGGTTGTTTTACCGACCCCTCCTTTTCCAGTTATTGCAATTTTCATATAATTTCACCTGTATACATGACAGTATACCCAGAGGTAATTACTATTTCTTTATGTGATCATTGTATATATAGGATGGAAGATTTATTAAGTTATAGACTTAAAAGAGTTATAGAGGAGGATTATTAATGACTAGAGCATACACAAGAAAAGACTATATAAGAAAAATTCCTGGTTCCAGGATAGTTCAATATGATATGGGGAACCTTTCAGCAGAATTCCCTTTGACAGTAAGTCTGGCAGTTAAAAAACCGACAGAATTATCTCACAATGCATTAGAAGCAGCAAGGATTGCTTCAAACAGATACATGCAGAGAAGATCAGGTAGGTTAGGTTACCACCTTAAAATAAGGGTGTACCCACACCACATAGTGCGTGAAAACCCAATGGCAACCGGTGCCGGTGCTGACAGGGTACAGGACGGCATGAGAAAAGCATTTGGAAAAGCTGTAAGTTCAGTTGCAATCGTAAATGCAGGTCAAAAGATTATAACAATACACACAAATAAAAGATACTTCAAAGACACAAAAGAAGCATTAAGAAGAGCTGCAATGAAATTCCCAGTTCCATGTAGAATTGTTGTTGATAAGGGCGAAGAACTAATTAAATAGAAGAGTGTTTAGCATGAAGCTTGTCGAATTTTTTGAAGAGCTAGGTAAAGAGGATGTTGACATTGCAGGTGGAAAAGGTGCAAATTTAGGAGAATTGACAAATGCAGGAATCAATGTACCTCCTGGATTTGTAATAACCTCTGAAACCTACGATAAATTTATAAAAGAAACAGGTATCTTTGATGAAATAATGAGCATTCTTGATGCTATAGATGTAAATGAAACAAAAGAACTTCAAGAAGCTTCAGCAAGGATAAAAAAAATAATAATGAACGCGTATGTGCCCGATGACATACGAACAACTATAATTGAAGCTTATAATGCATTATGCCAGAGAATTGGTAAAGAAAATGCGTTTGTTGCAATAAGGTCTTCTGCAACAGCAGAAGATCTTCCTGAAGCTTCATTTGCTG
>JAEZKE010000117.1 GCA_023436175.1 Methanobacteriota archaeon | reverse complement strand
ATTCTATTAAAACTTTTTTATAAAAAATTCAGATAATTAATATACTTACCTATCTAAATTATGATTTTAAATTCCATATTCATAGTGTTATGATATTAACTAATTTCAGCCCCTTATTTAAAATTCTAATTTCTAAAGATAAATGATATATAATAAAATAAGTCCATTTAAATGTCTAAAAATTGATTTTAATATTTTCGTATTAGTGCTTAAAAATTAAGTTAAATCCACTACAACTTAAAGACAAATCTCAATAATGCATTCATCTGAAACTGACTTAAAACAGTTAACTCTAAATTTTAATTAAAAAAAATCTATAATTTTATAAGAAAGTTTTATTTCTCTATTTTCTGCCAGATAATGGTCTCATTTTCTTTAAATGATTTAAAATAACCTTTCCGTTCTAAATTTCTCAAAATACTGTTAAAATTATCAAAAGATAACTCTTTAAATCCAATATCAAGTATTTGTGCATAAAGTTCTTGGGTGGTGCCTTTGTCTATGCTCAACAATTGATAAACCTGTGATTGAAAAGAGGTTAAGTCCTTTTTTGGTCTAGCCGTGAGTGCTTCAAAGTGTCGTTTTATTTTTCCAAGTTCCGCTATTTCAGTATTTTTTTCATTTAAAATACCCATAACCTCTGCTATTTTTTCATCTTTTTCTTCCAGTGCCCGCTCAAGTTCCTTTATTTCTTGATTTTTTTTATTAACTAGCTCTATATCTAATTTACTTGAATTCTTAGATTCCGTTTGACACTTTTTAAGTTCAATCTTCAATTTGCTAATTTCTAGCAGGCAAGCCTTAACCAGTTGTCTCAACTGTTCCCTTTCGTTATCTTTCAGTAATGCCATTTTATCATGTATAATTTATGTTGTACTTATTTTTAAGTTTAATGTTTTACTCTAATTTGCGATAACTTTTCATTAAACTTTATTATATCCTTTTCAATCCTTAGAATTAATAAAGCACAAAATATACCAATTAAAGCACCGGAAATTACATCAAATGGATAATGAACTCCATTGTAAATTCTTGAAAACCCAACTAAAAAGGCAAATATCAATAAAGGATAGATCAACTTACAGCGTTTACCTTTAAAGTTAAAGCTGTAACTCCTACCAATTATAATTGCCCCTGTAAATGAGGCAACTGTATGTCCCGAAGGCCAGGAAGAACCGTCAATATATGCTAAAACTCGCACTCCTTCAAGCATAGCATAAGGTCGTGGACTTACAACCAGGTATTTTAAAATATCAGTTAAAAAATAGCCAAATGTGAGTGCAACAATACAAACTAAAGCTACATTTCTCCCTTTTTTCCCGCCAAATACGTATAATAAAACACATATAAGTATCCAAATACTGAAATATCCTATACTTGTTATAAACGGCATTATACTGTCAAAGATAGGGTTTTGCATGTTGATATTAATTAGATAAAAAACTAAAATGTTCAACTGGTTTAATGTTTCAATTAGCCCGTTCAGCATGTATATCATCTAGTGTAAATTAGTAGAATAAGGAATTTTACATGAAATACATATTATTTGACTTTCAAGTAATTAAAGATTTTCAAGTTCTCATCTCAAATAAAAATATCGCAAATATGTTCTCATAATCACAAAATAATGATAGCTTTGATGACTGAAAAATACTTAAAAATAAAAATTGTAGCTTAATTACTTTCTATAGCTGTATACGTTACTGGATTTTGATAATTTCCCGCATGTACATAGAATGGTACACCTAATGTTAAATATGTGCTAAAATGGCTATCTGGGCCACTTCTTGGCATGTTTGCAGCGATACCTGTATTTGTAGTTAAGATATTTACTGAAGAACCACCCTGAGAGTTAATTCTAAAAGTTGTCGGAGTAAATACATTAGAGTTCCCGTCTGAGAACTGTGTACTTTCAGATCTTACAAGTACATTTATGGTCACATTTCCAGCATTTTTCACGATAATATTATCAGTGCCAGGACCGTTACCGCTGTAAGCTGTAGCACCACCTAAAGGGTTAGTATGGCCGTCTGTGGTCATTATAATAGTTGTTGGAGTAACCCTTAATGCAATATCTTTTTGAGTGTTGTTGTGGGTGTAATTTTGAGTACCGTTTGAAGTACCATTTTGATTACTGCTTTGAACAATTACTGTGACAGTCTGTCCTGCTGAACTTGATCCTGATGCTGCTGCCGCATTGCATCCTGCTGCAAAAACTGCGATAGACAGTACTGAAACCATTAAAAAAGTTATTCCATACATTTTCTGGTTCATTTATTTCCCCTTTACCCTATTATAATCATTATCTGCAGCGCATTAAATTAGTGAATATAGTCACCAATATATAACTGATTATTAGATAGAATGTGATATTGTTGTTATTACGTATAAATATTATGTATTTTTTTGTGAAATAAATTAGGGAAATACCTCAAATATACCTGCATTAATATATCAACCAGTATTTTATTATTTAAGAAGTTCTTTAGTATTAAATTAAATAAGAATTCTATATTAAAATAAGTAATGAATACCAAAAAATAATTTAGAGCTTATTTAAAGCATACTGAAGTTTAAAGACATTGAATTAAAAATTTAAGTTTTTTAAGGAAATATACAATTATAAAAAGTTTAAAGTTAAAAAAAGTTGTCTAGAGGTTATTTTCCAATTTAAAAATAAATAGAGAAAGAAAAATTAAATTATTTTTTCCTTTCTACCTTAATTTTAACTGGAGATTCGATTCCTTTTTTCCTGATAATCCAGACTGCTGCAGCTAATATCAATAATATTATCAACCACACAGGGATCACAAGAATTGTATTATTGGTTTGAAGAAGTTTATCTTGCTGAAATCTTCCATAATTGATTTTTGTATCTGCAGAATAGAGACCAAAATCTAATAATCCCGGTGTCCATTTGGTTTGGAGAGTGTAATTATTTCCGGGGTAAACCATACCCTGTATTGGCACTTTCTGACTACTAAACAAACCATTAATTTCTATATTTCCAGTCATATTCGCATATACAGTCCCATTATTATATAACTGATATGTAAAATCACCGGGCATGTATGAAAGAAGGACAGTAGGTGCACTATTTTCTATTAGTTGCAATGATTCAATTATTGGACCTGGAAGACCAACATTTATAGGAATAACAAGGTCTATAGCTTGCTTTAAAGAAAAGCTATTTTTAGCATTTTGAGACTCTAATGGAATTCCCTCTATAACTAAGGCCCCTTCTGCGTCAGAATAATTTATTTGAGCTGGTGTTGTGATTGTAAATGGAACAACTTTTGACTCGCCAGGTGCTAATGTGAAATTTTTCAGACCCACATTTATCCAGGTAGCAATCCCATCATCTGAATAAAGTAGATGAATACTATCCATTAATAACCTTTTATTTACAACTGTTACATTCGTAGGAGTGTTGCCAATATTTGTAACAGTTACATGTCCCGTAGCTGTACTAGATGTACCCATATTAGAAAAGTTAATTTCTGCAGGTGACGCCCTAAGTCCTGCTCCATAAGCTGATCCCATTAAACTAAATAATAAGATAATAATTAAAACAACAAATGTAAACCATTTTATTTTTCTAAAAACCATTAAAAACCTCCAGATCATTATTTTGAAAGGTTATGATCCTATTAAAAAACGATATAATTTTAAATTATTTAAATATTTCTCAAAAGAATAAAAAATAAAAAAAATGGTTTTTAGCCAAGTACAGCAGTATAAGTTAATGTATTACTATATACTCCAGGATCTAAAGTTGCTGGTATATCTAATGTTAGGTGAGTATTAGCTGTATCTCCTTTCAACAAGTGTGAAACGATAATTGCACTACCTGTAGTATCTATACCTACATCCCCTGAAGATGTTTTAACGGTGAAAGCTGCTGTCGTAAATGGTGCTGCATCACTAACAGATTTTACGCTTACTTTTATTGGCACGTTTCCATCATTAGTTAATCCAATATTATCATCACCTTCACCAGCACCACTGTAAGCTTTTTCACCAGCTGTAGGATTTGTACCTGCAGTGTTCTCCATTGTAACAGAAGTTGGATCAACACTTAATGCGATATTGTTTTGAACATTTACTGTAACGGTCTGGTCTGCGGAATCTGGTCCTATTGCAGCTGCTGCTTGATTATCCCCTACTGCAAAAACTGCCACAAACATCATTGCAACCATTAAAGGAATTATTCCCACTATTTTTTGATTCATTATTAATCACGTCCTCAATATATTAATATAATTATTAGTTATCGGTGTGTCCTATTAGTGACAATTGTCACAAGTATATAACTGAATATCAACTAAAATACGATTTTGTTCTCATAATATATAAATATTATGTGCCATTTCTGTGAAACAGGGTATGAATGGACTTAAAATATAGTAATAAGACATAGTAATTAATTTTTAATTAATAATAATTATCAAATAGTAATTAATTTCACATACTTAGCATTTAACGAAAAATGTGTTTTTAAATTAGAAAAATGCTAAAATAGTTTGTAAAAAATTAATTTAAAATGCTAAATTAATAGAAAAGAACTATATTAATGAATTCGTGCTATTTGGCAGTATATGTTATTTTTGTGCTATAAGTTCCATAATTAGTACCTACTGGAACTGTAAAGAAATAGTTCATATGATACGTTTTACTATCATAAAGCACATTATCAAAATAAAAGTTATCTATTAATGTATTTTGAGTACTGAATTGTGTTTCAGATCTAACAGGATCAGCATCATAGCAGCTATATCTAAAATTACTCAGGGGAATCTCGCCATTAACACTTTTAAAATTACCACCCGCGTTAACAAAAAGTTTAACTCTTGTCCCAATTGCTCCTTCTACAACAACAGTAGTTGCTTCAGAATAATAATTAGAAATACCATCCGCAGCTAAATTTCCCAAATCAATAGTAGATGGAGTTACAGTAACACTTATAAACAATGCATCAGGCTGAATTATAGCATTACTTGCCATATTTGTTTTACTTGTACTATAAGTTGAATTTTCACTGCTATTAGTCAAATTTGAAGGGTTTGAACTGTCTGCATATACAGAGAATATGCTTGCAATTATGAAAGTTATAACAAATGCCGCAAAAAGTATATTGTATCTTTCTCTCACAAACTTCCCCTCATTTAAACTCTCAAATCACTCTTGTGATTTATATCACATGTTACTATAGTAACCACAACATATTGTGAATAAATTCACATATTCAATAAATTAATGTATATTCACTGTGATTTTAGTCTGATATTAATTTAATAAGCACATATATAATATAAACTTATCTTAAATCTGAAGGTAATCATATTACCAACATAACCAAGTAATACTTTAAAAAGAGAGTTATTAATGTATTTAATATAAATATATAGATTATAAAGAGCTATTTTTTAAATAAAATGAAAAATTAATTCATGAATAGTGTTCTAACAGCGTTAATAAAGTATATGTTATATTAGAAGCGTTTCCTATTGTACTTAAATTCACAGTATCATCAGATGAAGTATTTACTGTATTATTTATAGAATACATAGTTACACCATTCATCTGGATAGGTGATACACTATTCAGGCTAGTTCCCGCTGTTACTACTGTAAGCGTTACAGTCGTGATATATATACCTGGAGGAGTAGTAGGAGGCACAGTAAGCCTATAAGTTTCAGTAGCAATATCTCCACCACCAGGGTTTGGTTTAGGCCAGCTACTTATTATTTTCCGATCTATACCACTTAACACAACATATCCCGAATCATTTAAGGCAGATTTGATTCGGATCTGAAAATTAGGATCATCTAGAATAATATCTCCAGATGAGTCAGTCAAATTACCGTTAGCCCGAACATAGAAGTCCACATTAGTATTTCCTGTTACTGTAATGGTACTCGAAATACTAGTAGTTACACCAGTATAAACATTTCCAAAGTTCATAGTGGAATTAGTAACAGAAACACCAATATTATCCGCAAAAGCAGGATTTAATAATGAAAAAATAATTCCGATGACAACTAATAGTTTCATTACATGATGTATTTTCATCAAATCATGCCTTCCTGAGAGTATTATAATTAATAATATTTAATATAGTTCTATTTTATTATTATATTTAATCTAATTATGTCAATTTAATGTCAGAAGTAGTACTGGTATCACTTTTGAAATTTAATCTTTGAGAATTATGTAATTCCCATGAATTTATTTTGTAATTATTAGTTTCGTTTTATAAACATATATCTAATTATTGTGATTATAACCCCATATTAGAAGATAGCTGTATATAAATTTACCTAAAATGAGTTATTATGTTCAAAAAAAGTTATTCAAAAATAAACAATTAGTTATACTTAAAAAAGAGGTATTTTTAAAAATTAAAAACAAAATAATGTAAAAAATCACATTATCTCAGAAATAAGTTCTGCATTCAAAATAGAAGCACCAGCGGCACCCCTTATAGTGTTATGCCCAACTAATACATATCTAAAACTGTTATCAAATGCTGCATCTTTTCGTATCCTTCCAACTGTAACAGCCATACCATTTTCTGCATTCCGGTCCATTCTTGGCTGAGGCCTGTTTTCCTCTTCCCTAATTACAACCGGATTTTTAGGTGCAGAATGGAGATCCAGTTTTTGTGGAAGGCCTTTAAAGTTATTCATTGATTTTTTCATATCTTCCACTTCTAAATCGTCTTCCATTTCGATGAAAACAGCTTCTGTATGCCCATCAACAACAGCTACCCTGTGACATGAAGCACTCAATCCAAATGGTGCAGGAGTTACTGATTCTCCATCAAATTCGCCCAGTAAATGGAGTGTTTCAGATTCCATTTTTTCTTCTTCACCGCCGATAAACGGCACAAGATTATCAACTATTGCCATGGAAGGAACACCATTATAACCAGCTCCAGAAACGGCCTGCATGGTTGAAACATAGACCCGTTTTATGTTATACTGGTCATAAAGTGGTTTTAAAGTGAGAGTTAAAGCTATAGTTGAACAATTAGGATTTGTTACAATGAAACCATCCCATCCCCTATTTTTTTGTTGATTTTCTACCATATCCAAATGTTCTGGATTAACCTCAGGGATTACAAGAGGAATATCTGGTTTCATCCTCATAGCACTTGCATTTGATGCTACGATACATGATTTGGCAAATTTTGGCTCTACAATCGCTGCAGTATCTGCTGGAAGTGCAGAAAATAGAATATCAACATCTTTAGTTTCTTTAGGGTCTGTATCCACTACAGTTATATCTTTAACACTTTCAGGTATCTTGCTGTCAAGATACCATGTTGCAGCGTCTTCATATCTTTTTCCTGCTGATCTTGCAGATGCTGTAAGAGCAGTGATTTCAAACTTTGGATGATCTGCCAGAAGTTCGATAAATCTCTGCCCAACCATTCCAGTTGCTCCGAGAATACCTACGTTTACCATATAATCACCTAATAATAAATTTACAATAAAATGTCGTAGTAAATAACCCTCCATTTTATTTATGTCATGTTTATCTTTAATTTACTAATACATCTAATAATTTATGTTATTTACTATAAATTTATGCGCTTAATAACTTTATTTTTCCGTCCTGCTTTTGAAGTCCTAATCGCAACTCGCCTTCATGAACTTTTGTATAGCCATTTGTTATTTCTAACTTGATACCGCCTTTAATTTTTTCACTTGGAATTATATTATCCCAAAGCTCTAAAATGACATCACCGGTATCATCTTTAATTTTAACCAATGTTAATACTTTACTGCCATACCTGGTTTCCATTTCAATTACTTCTTCAATGTTTATAACTTCCCCTATTATCTTAATTTTGCTTAATCCTAATCTCAAGTTATTTATATTAATCTCACTGATACCCTTTGAAAATTCTTTTATTGTAAACTCAGCATGTCCTTCTATTTTACTAAGTTTACCTGAAATTTCCACTTCTTCCCCAATTTTAAATGAACTTAAACTTTCACTGTCCCTTAAAAATTTCACTGCAATATCCTTTCTTGTTTTTCCTAAAATATATGCCTTTTTATCACTTAGATAACCCAATATACCTTTAAATTTTACAGTTCTATCATCTTTTATCCGCATCTTTTCCTGATTTACTATTTTATCAAAGTCCTTCCTGTATCTTTGGTATATTCCAGATAGATGATAAGATTTACAGGACAACACATATTCATTATCAACGTATTTTTTTGAAGTATTATGACTCCATAATCTAACAAAAAAGCCTACTCCGCTTTCTACTGCTTTACGATCGTTTGTATAAATATTTGCCTCAATTTGAGGCTTTCCTTCATAATCTCTAGATGATCCAAGGCCACTTCCAGTAAGATTTGAAGATCCGGCGATCATTTCAGTGTCATCAACAATTATCATCTTTGCATGAATGTTATTGTTGTATTTTATAGATATATTGTCACCAAAAATACTTTTCCATTTTTCAACATCATCTAACTGATGTAATCTTCGAAATACATCCTCTTTTTCCAGTTTAGTGATAAGATATACTTCTATGTCCCTATTATTAGATAAAGCATTCTCAAAAGGAATAATGAATTCCTCACCAAGCGTGATCCATGGATATACTATATAAATGTGATTTTGTGCACCACTTATCATTTCATGAATCTTTCTTAAAGCAGACCTGTCTTCCTTTAGGAAAGTTGGAACAAACTCAGTTACTGGTTCACGTTTCTTAAAAAGCATATATCCCCCTATAAAAATATTTAAATTAAAATAAGCAATCTAATTTTTTATTTTATACCGAGAACATCTCCCATATCACTTATTTTTCCTTCAGGCGCGCCAACAACATATTTCACTGCTTTAATTACTCCAGATACAAATGCCTGTCTGCTGTGTGCTCTATGGACTATTTCAATTCGTTCCCCTTCACCTGCAAAAAGTACAGTGTGATCTCCAACGATATCTCCACCACGGACAGCATGCACTCCAATCTCTTCAGGAGTCCGCGCGCCTACCATCCCTTGCCTGCCATAAACGCCACATTCATTCTTATCTCTTCCAAGTGCCTCTGCCAGGACTTCATAAGCTTTAACTGCCGTTCCAGATGGTGCATCAGCCTTATGTTTGTGGTGAGCTTCTATTATCTCAATATCATAATCATCCTTTAAGATCTTGGCAAGGTCTTCGATGATTTTAAAGAATACATTTACACCTACTGCCATATTTGGAGCAATAACCGCCTTTACTTTATTTTTTTCTATAGCACTTTTCATTTCTTCCATTTGCGTGTCAGAAAATCCAGTTGTACCTACAACTACATTAACACCACACTCTGCAGAAGTTTTGATTGTGCCCACGGCTGCATTTGCTATAGTAAAATCAACAAGCACATCTGGCTTCTTTTCAGTTAGAACTTCAGCAAGTTTTTCAGCGCCATTTACTGGAACACCAAGGGTTCCCACGCCAATTACTTCACCTACATCCTTTCCCTCAAAAGGAGTATTTGGTGCTTCTATTGCTGCTACAACTTTCATATCATCCTGTTCAAGTATGGTTCTAATTATCTTAGAACCCATTCTTCCGCTTGCGCCTGTTACAGCCACTCCAATCAT
>JAEZKE010000136.1 GCA_023436175.1 Methanobacteriota archaeon | reverse complement strand
GGATTAAGTGGGGGTATAGCTCTTGCAATGTCAAATGCATTTGGTTCTTTCATAGGTGAAAGGGCAGAAGAAGCAAGGACACTGCGTGAACTTGAAGAAAAGATGATGCTGAACGAGGGCGATCTTGATGAGACCATCATTTACAAGCAGGCAAAAAGAAGAATTTACATGAGTATGTTTACCCATGGATTTTCAAGTTTTATAGGGTCTTTTGTTCCTGTAGTGCCTTTTTTACTAATTGCAGATAAAATAACAGCTACTATAACTACAGTGGCACTTTGTTTTGTAGCATTATTCATATTAGGTCTGTATCTTGGTAAAGTATCAAGGGATAATCTTTTAAAAATCAGTTTCGAAATTGTATTAATTGGAGTACTCATAAGTGCAGTTTCTTTCATTATTGGGGGGAGCCACTAAAATTCCTTTTTTAAATAAAAAAATAAATATGTAGCATTACTGAAATTAACATTAAATTATTTTAAAAGCCCAGATCAATTCCATAAACTTTTTCCACATTTTCCACATGGATTTTATGGGCGTCTTCTTCAGTTAAAGCCCCATTTCTTAAAAGCTCTTTTGTCCGTCTTGGAACTGTTTTAGGGCCGAGAACTGCACCCGGTCTTTCGAGCATATCCATATAATCAGTTTCCATCAGAAAATCAGTTCCTTTTTTAAGCCCTTCAGTTACTACAGTCCTTGTTGCAATAAGGGAAGGTGTCAAACCATGATTTTCACTTTCACTAACCAGCGGTCCTGAAAAGTGCTTTATGACTTTATGCCTATCTAAACCTGCTTCATCGGCCATTTTGGCAAATTCTAAGAAGTTTTCCTCTGTTGCATCTTCTGTGTGGAGCTGTACCGCGCAGCCGGCATCTGCTGCAAGTTCCATGGCATACCTCATTATCCTGTTATGGGCTTCAAGCTCTTCAGGTGAAACCTCATAGTGGGGCCGGCCAACTTCGCCAATACCAATGGCCTTTCCTTCAAGCACAAGTTTTTGTGCATCTTTTAGTGTCCCCATCATCATTTTTTCAGCTATTTCAAGTTCCATACCATTTTCAACACGTTTTGAAAGCTCTGCAGGGTGAGCGCCAACAAGTGCAAATGCTTTCACATCGGTATTTGTATTTATCTCATCCACGTATTTGACGACAAGTTCCATAGCTTCATTAAAGCTGCATAATTTTCCGACGGTCCATGTTGGTTTGTTTGGAATGATCATTACACTTCCGCCAGCCCTCTGGAATTTTTTTGCAACCTCAAGTGGACCTTCACCATTATGAGGGTCAACATGGATATGGTTATCTGTTATGGTGATATTTTCCATGATTATTACCTCTACTCCGTTAATTATTCAAACTGGTCCTCTAATGCATTTTCAAAAATTTCTACAGGTGGAGTCACACCAGTCCATATTCTGAATGCTTCAATACCCTGATAAATAAGCATTTTAAGTCCAGATACTACTTTAGCATTACATTTTTCAGCTTCTTTAATTAATCCTGTTTGTAATGGGTTATAAACACAATCTTTAACTATTAAATTTTCATGCATCACATCAGCTTTAACTAAGGGTTCCTGATCTACATTTGGATACATTCCAATTGGAGTGGTGTTTATCAAAATATCTGCATCTGAAAGTTCGTTTTCAAGTTTTTTACCAAGATCTATACTTTTAACATCCGCATTTAGTTTTTCAACTAAATCTTCCTGTAGCTGTGAAGCGTTTTTTAGGGTCCTATTTGCAATTACAAGTGATTCTGCCCCGTCCATAAGTATCTGGAATGAAATTGCACGGGCTGCACCACCAGCCCCTAATATAATAACTTTTTTATTTTTTACACTGCTTACTTCTTCAATGGCTTTTACAGCACCTATACCATCTGTATTATACCCTTTTGCATGTTCACCATCAAATTTAATTGTATTAACTGCCCCAATAAGTTCTGCAGATTTATCAAGCGAATCAAGGTATTTCATTACATCAGTTTTATGTGGAATTGTAATATTCAGTCCCTTTATATTCAGGGACTTTGCGCCAGATATCGCATCATTGAGCGTACCTTTTTTCACGTGATAAGGTACATAAACATAATCCATATTTAAATGCCTAAAAGCAGCATTATGCATTGGTGGAGATAAGCTGTGTTCCACTGGATCACCTATTACTCCTACAACGTTTGTTTTACCTGTTATCATTTCTATCACATTTATTAGTTCTTAGAATATTTTATATCATTGATTAAATAAAAATTAATGTGATTAAATTAAATAATTTGAGAAAATATAATGTGTTTAATTAAGTTAAGGAAGTATCGTTTAATTTAAAATATGAATTGGAAATATATGGTTCTTTTAGATGTTGGGGGAGTATAATGCCTGCAAAACAGAGGTTTGTGTTAGATACAACTGCATTTACAGATACACAGCTTAGAGAAGAAATTGGAGAAGGAGATCTGTCCACTACAGTGGATATTTTAATAGATTTAATTGCTAAATCCAGAATAAAACTCAATATGAGCTGTCATATGCCCCCTATTACTTATAAAGAGTTTATAAACTACATGACAAGATATGAATGTCCGGAAGATATATTAATAAAAGCAGAAACATGGATTGTAAAAAAAAGTCCCAATAGATATGATACCAAGATACCCTCTGAAATATTCTATGAATATGTTTATGATATGAGGGAAAGGATGAATAAAGGTATGAAAATATCAGAGAACGCCATATGGGAAACTGCTGTAGAATCCATGGTTAGATTATCTCGGGGGCAGGATAAGGCAGATATTGAATTTGAAGTGCTTGGAAACGCTATAAAAGACTTCAGAAAAAAATATAGGGCTGCTTTAAGAAAAGGTACTCTTGATAGTGCCCCTGATCTTGATTGTCTGCTCCTTGCTAAAGAGTTAGGGGCAGGAGTCGTAGCAGCTGATGAAGGTATTAAAGTTTGGGCTGAAAGACTTGGGCTGAGATTTTTAAGTGCAAAATCATTCCCTAAGATGATGAAAGAGTATTTGAAGTATTATGAATAACCTCTAAAATGATCAAAAAGTTTTCTATAATTTTAACTTTTTTAAATTAATTGTAAATTTGCAAAATTATTTTAAATGAATTTTATAAATACTCTAAGAGTATCAAAAAATATCATTTTTTCTAATTTAACATGATAATAATGGTTTATTTTGAGTTGGAGGAAGAATATGGAAATATCAAGACCCAGAGGAACACGTGATTTTCTTTCAGAGGAAATGAAACAGAGAAAACACGTTGAAAATACATTCAGACGAGTATTTGAAAATTATGGTTATGGTGAAATTAAAACACCTATATTTGAAAATTTATCTCTTTTTACAATGAAATCGGGAGAGGCAATTAAAGAGGAGATATATCACTTTAAAGACAAGGGTGAAAGAGATTTAGCTCTTAGACCTGAATTAACAGCTCCTGTAGCTAGGCTTTATCTTAATGAACTGCAGAGAAGTCCAAAACCCATTAAAATGTATTATTTTGGCAGCTGTTTCAGGTACGAACGGCCGCAAGCAGGTAGATTCCGGCAGTTCTGGCAGTTTGGATGCGAGCTTATTGGAGGTAAATCTCCAGAGGCAGAGGCAGAAGTTATGGCCATGGCCGCCCACTGTCTTGAAGAAATTGGATTAAATGACTATGAATTTCATATTGGAAATTTAGGAATCATTCGAAGCCTGTTAAATGATGCAAAAATCCCTGGAGAAGAACAGGGACAAATAATGGGTTTGGTTGATAAAGGAGATGTTGAAGAACTTGAAAATTTATTAAATAACATGGATATCTCTCAGTCTCTTAAAGAAATCCTTTTGAAGTTAATTGAGATAAAAGGGCACAATGAAGTGATAGACGAAGTAAGAAGTATTATAAAAAAATGTGAAGGTGCTTTTAAAGCGTTAGATGATCTTGAAGATTTATTAAATCACCTTGAAACATTTGGATTTACCAATTACATAGTCAATCTTGGAATAGCCCGTGGATTGGACTATTATTCTGGAATGGTATTTGAGATTTATGTTCATGGGTTAGGTGCACAAAAACAAATAAGTGGTGGGGGAACCTATAATTTAATAGAGATATTTGGTGGTGAGCCAGTAGAATCTACAGGATTCGCATTTGGATTTGATAGGGTTATGGAAGCTCTTAAAAAGCAGAATGCAGAGATTCCAGTGGAAGGACATGTAGATGTATTCGTTGCACCATTATCCAGTAATATGAGGAAAGACTCGTTTAAAATAGCTCAAAACTTAAGAAGAAATGGAATTTCAGTGGATGTTGACCTTGCAAGGAAAAAAGTCAAAAAATTACTGTCTTATGCGGACCATTTGGGAGTAAAATATTCAGTCCTGGTTGGTGCAAGGGATATTGAAAGTGGAAAAGTTACATTAAAAGATATGGAATCTGGAAATCAAGAGTTAGTTGATCTTGATGACCTGGCCATGAAATTACACGGTGAACTGGGGATAGATTAAATGGAAACTGAAGAATGCAATTTTAATTTTAGACACAAAGTTGGCGATCAAAATCTAGTCATAGCAATAGCACAGGATTATAAAACTTCTAAAGTTCTTATGGTGGCTTATATGAATCAAGAAGCCCTTGAAAAGACAATAAAAACAAAAAAAGCGCATTACTGGAGTACTTCACGTCAAAAACTCTGGCTTAAAGGAGAAAGTTCAGGCAATTTCCAGCATGTTGAAGAGATACTTGTTGATTGTGATGAAGATGCTGTTCTTATCAAAGTTAATCAAAAAGGTGGGGCTTGCCATGAAGGGTATGAATCCTGCTTTTTCAGGAAAGTAGTGGATGATAAATTGGAAATTGTAGGAAATAAAGTATTTAATCCAGATGAAGTTTATAAGAGTTAAAATTGAACATTTTAATTTAAAAATTTATGGAGAGAAAATAAAATGAAGATAGTTCCGGATACCAGTGTTATTGTGGATGGGAGAATTACTAAAATTGTCCAGGAAGAAGAATTTAAGGGGTGTGAAGTAGTAATTCCTGAAGCAGTTGTATCTGAATTGGAAAATCAGGCCAATAGGGGAAGAGAGACTGGATTTAATGGCTTAGAAGAATTAAAGAATCTTCAAGAACTCTACAACAGTGGTATTATAGATTTAATTTACATTGGGAGAAGACCCACTCTTGAACAAATATCTCTGGCAAAAGGCGGGGAAATAGATGCCATGATAAGAGATACGGCCCAAAAGACAGAATCTACACTGATTACTAGTGATAGGGTCCAGATGGAAGTTGCAAAAGCCCAGGGACTCGAGGTCATTTACCTGAAACAGGAAATGATTGGATACACGGAACTTGAAATAGCCAAATTTTTTGATGATGAAACCATGTCAGTTCATCTGAAAGAAGATGTAGTTCCAATGGCAAAGAAGGGAACACCTGGAAACATAAAACTTGTTAAAATAGGATATAGGCCCTTATCCTATCAAGAAATTGAGAGCATGGCAAAGGAAATTGTGGAAAGGACAAAAAGCGACTTTAAAAGTTTTATTGAAATAGAAAGAGAAGGTGCAACTGTTGTTCAGTTTAGAGAATACAGGATATCAATTGCAAGGCCACCATTTTCTGATGGATTTGAAATAACTGTAGTAAGACCAGTTGCAAAGGTATCTCTTAAAGATTATAGACTTCCTGATAAACTTATTGAAAGATTAAGGGAAAGGGCTAAAGGAATATTAATTGCGGGACCGCCAGGTGCAGGTAAAACTACTTTTGCCCAGGCAATTGCAGAATTTTACAGTAAAAATCTTAACTCAATTGTCAAAACTATGGAATCACCGCGTGATCTACAGGTTAGTAATGAAATAACTCAATATGCTCCTTTAGAACGAAGTATGGAGAAAACAGTAGATATATTACTGCTTGTACGTCCGGATTATACTATATATGATGAATTAAGAAAAACCAGAGATTTTCGAATATTTGCGGATATGAGACTTGCAGGGGTAGGTATGATTGGTGTTGTGCATGCTACAAGGCCAATAGACGCTGTTCAAAGGATACTTGGAAGAGTAGAACTTGGAATAATTCCATCAATTGTAGACACAACTATTTTTATAAATAATGGAAATGTGGAAGCAGTTTATGATGTTGCACTTACAGTAAAGGTCCCATCTGGAATGTTAGAGGCAGATCTATCAAGACCAGTTATAGAAATTCGGAATTTCGATACTGGAGAACTTACACATGAAATATACACCTATGGTGAGCAAACCATTGTTATGGAAGTTGGAACAACTACTTATGAGAAAACTCCAGTTCAAAAGATTGCAGAACGTGAAATAATAAAAGAAATTAAGAAAACAGTTCCGGGGGCCCGCGTTGAAGTTGATATGAAATCGGATAAGCGTGCCACTGTCTGGATGGATGAAGAATATATTCCAAAGCTTATAGGTAAAAAAGGAAAGACAATTGACGAAGTCGAAAGGAGAATAGGAATAAGCATAGGTGTCGAACCATTTAGGGCAGGTGGAAATGAAGAAACCTTTAGTGTCGATGTCCAGCTTTCTGGAAATTATGTGGTCCTGAACTTTGGTAAAGATAATATAGGCACTCCTTTTGATATTTTAGTGAAGGATGAATACTTATTTACTGCAACAGTTGGTAAAAAAGGTACCATTAAAATTAAAAAGGATATAGAACTTGCCGGCATTATAATGGATGCACTTAAAAGAAATATCCCTATAGAGGCCCGAATTAGAAACGAATAGAACTTTGAATTCTCTGAGCATGGAATTTAATAATATTTAATTCCAAACTTATTTTGGTGATAATCGTGAAAATTGGAGTATCAACACTTGCACTGTTTCCCATGTCTATTAAAGAGATGCTGGACTATTTAGAAAGTATAAATGTCAAATATTGTGAATTGATGATGGAATATCCTTATAACAAGATAGATCCTGATCTTGTGAATTCTTATAATATAAAAGCAAGTATACATGCTCCTCTTTCTGATATCAATATTGCTTCTTTAAATGAGTCTATACGAAAAGCTTCAGTTGAAGAGGTAAAAAATTCGATTGATTTAGCTTCTAAAATAGATTCAGAAGTAGTAGTTGTGCACCCTGGCCATATAGCATTTTTAGCACGAAAATTTCCAGAAAAAATCAAAGAAAAAAGATTAATTTCACTTAAAGAATGTTCAAAATTCGCTGAAGAACGTGGAATAAAGCTGTGTGTTGAAAATATGCCGGATATGGAAGGAATGACTTGTAAAAGCCTTGAAGAACTTAATGAGTTAGTTCAGGAGATTGGGACGTTCATGACTGTTGATGTTGGACATGCATATAATACAGGTATATCTGTTGATGAAATTTTAAAATATAATAATATTGGGCACTTCCACCTGAGCGACAATGATGGGTCCTTTGATGACCATAATGCAGTGGGCAGTAAAGATATTAATTTTAAATCGCTCTTTGAAGGTTTGAAAAAGAAGGACTTTAAGGGTGTACTTGTTGTAGAGGTTACAAACAAAGATGAAATTCTGGAAAGTCTTGATTATATTAAAAAATTAATAAATTAGTTCAATTCTATTTTTAAGTTCTTTAAATTTTTAAAATTAAAAGTTAAATGGATTTGGATCATGAACTTGCGGATATTTTAAATAATTTGCAAGTTCAATCTCGTCTTATAATCCCATTAGACACTGAATCTCTTCTTTAGGGCATGTTGGAAGGGTACTTTCTATTTGGGGGCTTCTAAATGAAAGTTTAGTTCTGGCTGAATTCCTGCTCCTGAAGGATCCAAGTGTACTTTGCATTTTAAATTTAAGTAAGAGGTCCACGTCTTCTGATATGAGGTTGATCCAGTCTTCTACTCGTTCTAAATCTCTTATTGGAGGGTGGGGTGAGTCGGAACTTAGAGCCTCGTTTAAAATATTTTTAACAACATTTAAATTCTGTACCATTTCATTATAAAAGTTGTCAAATTCTTCAA
>JAEZKE010000111.1 GCA_023436175.1 Methanobacteriota archaeon | reverse complement strand
ACCATAGCGGAGGGGATACACCTGGTCTCGTTTCGATCCCAGAAGTAAAGTCCTCCTGCGTTTTAAGTGGTACTATAATGTCTTTTATGGGAAGCTTAAAACGTTGCCGGCCACTCTCAAAATTACAAACTCGTTTTTTTTCTAAGATTTTTAAAAATAATTAAATTCTTCTGATATAATTTTACTTAATTTAATAATAATTTTACAAAATTGAAAGTTTATAGGGGATTCGTGAATACCTAATAACAAAACACTTATCTTAACAAATTACAAAATAGTTACTGTCATATCATTATTTTGACTGGTGCCTACGGTCCTTCTACGAGGTTGGCTGAGCCTTCAATGAATAGGAGAAACCCAGTACTGGACAGACTGCCTGCTTCGAGGGTTGCTCGGGGAGGAAAGGGTGAACTACCTGTGAACCAGTGAGTTAGTATGCAGGCAAAATTACTTAATATTCATTTTAATAAAAAAATAATTATTTAAAAAACAGTTTAAGTTAAATAGGAATTAATTACATTATCCATCATCTTCTTATTCTTTTAATTACCACATGTGCTACATCTTTTGCATTGTTAAATGGAAAATCTTCGTCTACCAATGAGGTTACAGCATTTTCCACTGTTAATTCAAATCCTGGAGCTTTACATGTCCCTGCTCTACCTTTTGGAAAGGATTCCATGAGTTTTTCATAGCTGTTTATCGGAAAATCTGCTCCTTTTAATGCATTAACAATTTTTTCATACAATTCTTCATCAATACCCATTTTTTAACCTCAAAATTTTTTATTTTGGGTTCAGAAATACTACGTGTTTTCCAACCTCAAAAATTTCTTCAACTACAGATATTTTACTAAGATAATTATGATTTGTAATAAATATAAATTTAATCGTAATAATTTAATTAGATTATTTATATTGGAGCAGGTAAAAATTTCTTTTGAACTGCAAAAAATAGAACTTTTAATGTATTTAACAAATTTCAAATCATTATAATTCTTTTTATATTAGAATTAGGTGTTTCTATTCGCATTAAATAGTGTATAATATGATTCTATTTTTTATTAGGTTATCAAAAAAGATATTAAAACTAAGTAAATTAGCGTTATTTTCCGCCAAAGTCATATCAAATCAGTTATTTAGTAATAAAAACTTGGAAAATACGATAAATATTAGTATCTGTTTAACCACACTTTTTCTATTCATTTTTCACAAGAATCATGGTATAGTTATAAACATTTGTGATGAAAATATGATGACATTTGTTGCATTGTTTAGTGGAGGGTCGGTATGGTAGACATCCTAATAGTTGAGGATGAGAGTATAATTGCGATGGATATAAAGTTAAAATTAGAAGATTATGGTTATAGGGTGCTTGGAATAGTTTCAGACGGTGAAGAGGCTGTTAAACTGGCTGCAGAACTCCGGCCTGATCTTGTTTTGATGGATATAATCTTAAATGGTAGTATTGATGGTATCGATGCCTCAAAAAGTATACTAGCACTGGAAATACCAGTTCTTTATTTAACTTCTCATTCGGATAAAGCTACTATTCAACGTGCAAAGGAAAATCCGGCCTCTGGTTATCTTGTAAAACCTTTTGAACCCAAAAAACTTTACAATACTATTGAGATTACCCTTGAAAGGCACAGAAATTACATGGAAGAAATAGATGAAATTGAGAATCCAACACGTGAGCATTTGAAAGGTAAAATAGGAGTATATATGGATGGGGAACGTCCGAGAGCATGTACTTTAATTCCTGAATTACTGGATCCTGCATCACCTCAAGCAGAAAATCTCACTGGTGAAATTATACCTATACAAACTCCTGTTGATGCAATCAGGGATGACTTAAAACCAGTTATTATGGTGGTGGAAGATGAGAGTATCACTGCGCTTGATCTAAAATTTAAACTTGAAGATCTTGGTTACTCCGTACCTGAAACTGTTTCATCGGGCGAATTAGCCATTCAAAAAGCATGTACTATTCAGCCAGACCTTATACTTATGGATATAGTACTCGCTGGTAAGGTGGATGGTATTATCGCTGCTGAAACCTTGATGGGACTTAATATTCCAATTATTTATACTACTGCATATGCAGATGGTGAAACAGTTAAACGCGCCAGGAAAACATCCCCCTATGGTTATTTGATAAAACCGATTGAAGAAGCAGAACTTTATGCAACCATTGAGATGGCACTCAGTAAGCACCAGAGTGATATAGAAAAAGTTACAAATATCCAAAATAAAATAAACGAGAAATCTGATGAGCTTAAAATAGAAAAAACTGGTGTTTTCTTTGTCTCAGCTGTGATTATTTCATTTATTATCTATAGTTTGGTAACATGGAGTATGACCTGGCTTGAATATCTATTGTTCATACCTGCAATGTATGGTGTCCTGCTTGCAGTTGTTAGCCTTAAAGAACAGAGCCCTGTTGTGGCTTTTGATGAAATGCCATTTGTAAGTATAATGATCCCTGCCCATAACGAAGAGCATACAATAACTCGGTGTGTTGAAACCCTTTCAAAACTTGATTATCATACAGAAGGCAGACGAAACTATGAGATAATTGTTATAAACGATGGTTCTACAGATAAAACAGGTACTATATTAAGTGAACTCAAGAAAAAGTTTAAATTTTTGAAAATAGTGACTAGAAAACCTCCGCGCTCAGGAAAAGGCAAGGGTTATGTACTCAATGATGGGTTGGAACTCTGTAAAGGTGAGATAATAGCTGTTTTTGATGCTGATGCTCGTGTTTGGCCTAGTTTCCTGAAGAAAATAATACCTTACTTAAATGAAGATGGTGTGGAAGGTGTGCAGTCCCGAGTTCGAATGTACAACAGTAATGAGAACCTTTTAACAACCATGCAGGAAATTGAATTTGCAGTATTTGGAAATGTAATACTTCGGGCAAAGGATATAATGGGTAAAAATGCATTTTTAGGAGGTAATGGCCAGATAGCTACAAAAAAAGCTATAAAAGAGATTGGAGGATGGGATGGATTTGCAGTTACAGAAGATCTGAACATGAGTGTTAAACTCATTATGAATGGTTACAAAATTCGTTACTGTGGAGAAGCTGTTGTTTATCAGGAAGCAGTACCTCAGTGGAGTCTTTTCTTTAGGCAGAGAATTCGGTGGGCAACAGGAAACCTTGAAACACTATTTGTTTATCTTACAAAAATAATGAATGCACCCATTCCTCTTTATAAGAAGATAAATTCTATAGAACAGCTCTTCTTCCTTCTGCTTATTGCATTTGTGATGATAGGGTATGCAGTATTTATACTTCAAATAGGAAATATTGCGCATTTCTACTTCGGAGCTCCAGTAGTCATAGGTATATTATCAACAATTGCATTTTTCCCAGCTTTGTTCATTGGCCTATACAGGGAAAAGGCACTTCCTCATGTAATAATTTATAGATCTTTGGAATACTGGGCTTATTGTCTATATCTTGTACCTTTATTCCTTACTGCTTTTGCAGGGATGGTTACACGGAAAGAAAGACATTGGGCGAAAACCCATCACAGAGGATGTGAAGATATGGATGAAGAAGATAGGGAGATAGGTTCTCAGATTGAATCAGAAATAGTTTAGTTATTCAAAAGTTTTTTGGCCTTAAATAACTTAAAAGGTTCAATGATATCTTAAACTTCATTCCATTTTATTTTTTTATAAAATTTTCCAGGCTTTCAAAACCTTATCAATTTATTTAAAAATAAAAATTTAAAATTTCTCCAGTATCTGCCCATAGATATCCTTTAATTTTCCATCGGACTTCTGGTAAATCATTCGAAGGATCAATTCTGGCGTACTTTTTGCAAGGTAATTCATTTTAGGGGTTCTATCTACAATTAAATTGTAGTTATCATCAAGGCCCTTTGCCTCAATTCCATCAACTCTAACTTGAATATATTTCATTATTTCCCGCGCCATATGGGTTACAATAACTGCATAGGAATTAGAATCTTTTATTAAATCAATAAAGCTTGCAATTATTTTAACTGCAGCCTCAAGTTCGGTAATTGCTTCTAATTCATCAAGTAAAACCAATTTGTGGGTGTCTGTAATTACCACTGGCATGAATGTGTTGAGGAATGATTCAAATGCTCCTGCATCAAGTGAACGTTTCTTTGAGAAGAAATACACTTCATCAATGAGTTTGACTGTGGCTTCTTCTGCACAAACAGGAAGTCCCATCTGTGCCATTATGGAAATTTGGGCAAGGGTCTCAAGGAGTGTTGTTTTACCACCGCTGTTTGCTCCAGTTAAAAGAGCTACATTTTCAGGAGTTTTCAGGAAGTAATCGATCTTTTGAGCATTAATTTCTTTTTCAAGCGCTAAATTGAGATGTATTCCACCTTTAAAATTGAATTCATCCCCTATTTTTGGTGCATTTAAATTGTAGTAATATGCAAAACATCCAAGTGCAAATTCATAATCAAATTCTAAAATTTCCTGAATCTCTGCTTCAATTCCTTCTTTAAGTGTTGAGAGTCGTGATGCAGCTTTTACTTTTTTATCAAAAGTATTGATGTGCTGTCTTGCTATTTCCTGTTTTTTAACTCTTTCAAGTTCCTGATAATCTATTTCAATTGGGTACTTTTGAATGAATGGATCAAATGAACATCCAGTTTTATCTTTAATTTCATCCCTGGCTTCTTTTATCACTTTATCAAATATGCTCTGGATTTTAGCAGGCATTCCTTCATTCATAAGGGCTAAAACTTCATCTCCTTTAAGATCAACCTGTTTTATACTTTCTTTAAGCTTTTCATCAGCGTTTTTCTTGGCATCTTCAACGCTTGCGTCGAATATGCTTTCATCAACTTTATCTAATTCCAGAGAGTTAAAAATTTCTATAACTTCTCCAATCGCTGATTTGCGCCCTAAAATGTTTTTAATTTTCAAAACATTATGGAGAAGATCGTAATTTATATAATAATATGAAAGAACAGTTTCAGGAACAATCTCAAAGTCTAAAGAATCTCCTGTTACCATGGCAATGTTATAAGCATCATCAAGTTCTATTTGCCCTGTAGAAAATATGTAAACTACAAATTCGTAATCATCAAGGCTTTCTAACTCTTCTGCAGTGATAATAGTACAATACTGGTGTAAATTCATATCCATAAGCCGGTTATAATCTTCTCTTGTTTCTACAAGTATTGCTCTTGTTGGATCATATTTTGGCTTCTCTTTTCCAGATAGATTTACTTTTTTAAGAAGATTGTTGATTTCATCAACTGGAAGCTTTGATACAGTTTCCTTTGCGTTCATTACAAAATCTAAATTTTCCTGAATCTTAGCAGTATCCTTCGTGGGGCTGATTAAAAGAACCCTGTTTTTTCCATATTTGGTACTGGCATACCTAAGAATTCTTGCAATTATATCATCATAAATTTGAACGACCTGTTCAGTTTTTAAAAATTCTTCCCTTGGATTACCTAAAGCATCATTTATTATTTCTATAGCTTTAGCCTGACTTACACCTTCAATTCCTGAAATTTTATCAACTTCGAAGTTACTGATTGCAGCCTGCAAGTTCTCCTCGCTGCCAAAACTGTCAACGATTTTCTTTGCTAGTTTATCACCGATGCCTTTGATTTTTGTAAGTTCCACCTTTTATCACCCGTAGGGCACAATTATTGAGTATGTTGAGTTATGAAAAAATCTAAACCTTAAAATATTATGAAACATTAGATAAATTTGAAAATTTTTTTATTATTATTAACCATTTTCAATATATAAACATATAACTTAAATATAGTTGGGTAGCATGTGAAAACTAATAGTTTTCACAGTTGAAAATCTCCGATTTTCAAACATGTAAAAAATTTTCAATTTTTTACGGCCACAAAACTTTCAGTTTTGTGAGCATTTGGTAACTAATATTTAAGCCAAAATTAATAATTATCAAAAATAGTTTAGAAAATTTGAATAAAAAATGAGAAATATTCAGGATCCTACTATTTTCTATATAATTTTAGACTTATTTAGAAAGTTTATAAAATTGTTCTCGTATTGTATTTACATATGCATTTTATTTTAATATAGTTAATTATTACCTTAATTACCTATAGTATCAATGTTTTAAAAACGTAAAGTATAATTTTTTTAAAAATAAATTGTTATTTAGAACATGAATTTGATTATAAAAGGAATAAATATCTATGGATCCCACTATTTTTTATATTATAATTCTTGCAGTTACGGGGGCGGGAATTGGGTTTGCATCGGGCCTTCTTGGAATTGGGGGAGGTTTTATAATGGTCCCTATTCAATACTGGCTTTTTATATCCATTGGAGTTGACCCCACGCTTGCAATAAGGATGTCTTTAGGTACAAGTCTCGCTGTTATACTTCCAACAGCCATAAGCAGTGCATATGGACATTATCGTAGAAATGCTGTTTTAATAAAACCAATGCTGCTTTTAGCGGCTACGGGTAGTGTTGGTGGTATATTTGGAGGGACTATTGCTGCTAATGTCCCTGGTGGAGTCCTTAAAATTCTTTTTGGGATAACAGCTTTAGTTGTCGCTGTTAGAATGCTGCTTTATAAATCTCCTGAGACTCAAAAAGAGCCAAAAACTAACAGTATTTATTATATTATGGGTGGATTCATCGTTGGAATAATGTCGGGACTTCTGGGGGTGGGCGGTGGATTTATTATAGTCCCATTTCTGGTAATTGCCATGGGATATGATATACATAAATCAATTGGGACTTCCACTGCAGTCATAATATTTACATCCATAGGGGGAATTATCTCGTATATCTTTAATGGAATGGGGGTGCCTGGCTTACCTCAATACTCTTTAGGTTATGTTAACCTTCTGCAGCTTGTTATTTTGGCAGGTTTAAGCATTCCTATGGCTCAGTTAGGGGTTAGAGCAGCCCATAAACTTCCAGCAGATAAATTAAATTATATATTTATAGCTCTGCTGATTTATGTGGGTTTGAATATGGTGGGGATCATTTAGTATCTATTCATTCTAACTATTTTTAAAAGAATTTAGATTCTTATTTACAATACCTGTGATTTTTTGAGGATATGTGCAAAAATGCATCTTTGCTGTTTTTTCCAAATTTTATAAAATTAATTATCCTGGACATTTCAGGAGAGGTATCAATGTCAAGGATTTTTGGTGATAAACGCTATACATCAGTTAATTTAAAAAAGTAAAAAAGGTTTTTTATAAACCTTTAGAAGCCCTTTTTAACAGTACTTTTCCTCCAATTGAAGCTATAGATTCATAAGATATGTTTCTTTTTTCTCCTATTCCAATCTTGGCTGATGCTCCGCCTTCAGTAATGATAATGGATTCTACCCTGTATTAGGATCCCATTCTACATCACTTATTTCTCCAAATTTATCTCCATTATTATCTACAACTTCCTTACCTTTTAGTTCGTTCTCTATTTTCATGTTAATTATTAACTCAGTTTAAATATCATTTTTCAAGAGAAATGATACTTTAATTATTATAAAATCTAATATTGATATTACTTTATATTTGGAATTTTAACAAAAGTATATTAACAACCTAATTAACAATCAAAAGCCCTAAAATCATCTTTATACAAATCATATAAACTAAATAAAAAAAACAATGCATTTAATGATTGATAAATCAAAATAATTTAAAAAAATTTCAATGTTTTGCTTTCATTTTTTAATTGAAAAATAACGACTTATTTTTAAGGTGGGAAGAAGCACATAGATGAAAAAATTAGATTAATCCTAAATTTTTTCCCTAAACTTCCCACCAATTCCAGTGTTATATCACATAGATATATACTTTTAGTTTTGTGAATGTGTGCAAAAGCACATATATCACATAATGAATTAAAGTTTTCAAGCCTCAAAGTATTGAAAATTACAATCACTTCTCAAGCGCCCTATCTGGGAAACTTAAAACAAAAGAAATTCTTTTAAAAAAGTAACTGTGTTAATTGTAGGGAATTGAAAGTTAATTCTTTATCAAGCAAACATAGTAAAATTTATTTTATTTAGAATCAAAAAATAATATTATCTTATTTATATTAAAATCTCCGGAAATATTGAATATTGATTTATACCGCCATAGAGGAGGATATAAATGGAAAAATCTTATAAATCTGCTGTTGCAGGCAATTTTAAAATATTTGATATTATGCTTGAAGGAGTAACAGTTTATAAGTTAATTTTTAATGGTAATGGTGAAGTAATTGATGGCATTCTTGAATATATGAATCCTGCAACTGTTAAAACTATGGGTATAAATCCTAAAGATGCTATTGGTAAAAATGCAGCAGATCTATTCGGTTTAGATTTTATAAAACCTCATCTTAAAGCGATTAATGAGTTGCATTCAACAGGTCAAAGGAATCGATTTGAAGTTTATTATGCTCCTACAGATAAGTATTTTCTTGTTTCAGGTTTTGATATGCCTGGTAACCTTTTTGTAGTGCTTAGAGTAGATATAACTGAACAAAGAAAATATCAAGATGCTTTAAGACAAAGTAAAGAGATATATCACAGTTTATTTAAAAACAATCATGCAGTAATGCTTCTTATAGACCCAAAAACAGGAGATATTGTCGATGCAAATCCAGCAGCTTGTTCCTTTTATGGATATGATAAAGAAAAAATTACGGAGTTAAAAATTACTGATATCAATATTCTTGGTGAACAGGAAGTATTAAATGAAATGCATAACGCAGAATTAGGAAAACGAAAATATTTTTTATTTAAACATCGATTGTCAAATGGTAAAATAAAAGATGTGGAAGTTTATAGTGGACTTATAACGGTCGGAAATAAAAAACTTATCTATTCTATAATTCATGACATAACTCAACGTAAAAAAGCTGAAGAAGCTTTAAAGAATAGCGAAAAAAAATTTAGGGAAACTTTTGAGAATGCAACTATTGGAATAGCACTGATACATATTGATGGAAAATTATTTGACGTAAATAGTGCTTTAAGTGAGATGCTTGGCTATTCTAAAGAAGAACTTAATTCATTTACATTCTTTGATATTACGTATTCTGATGATTTAGAAATCAGCAAAAATGTTTTAAAATCCTTAATTGGTGGTACAAATACAAACGTACGTTTTGAGAAGCGTTACATTCGTAAAAATGGGCACATTATGTGGGCAGATGTTAGTACCTTTCTTTTACGTGAAAATAACAGTCCTATTTATTTTATAACTCATATTCAAGATATTACCGAGCGTAAGCAAGCTGAAGAAGAATTAATGCAAGCACGTGAGAATCTTGAAGAACAAGTTCAAGCGCGCACGTCAGAATTGGGGGGAGCTTATGAATCATTAAAAGAAAGTGAAGTTAAGTTCCGTGAGTTATTCAATAATGCACTTGATATGATAACATTATCGGAATCACGAAAAAATGGGTTACTGGGAAACTTTCTGGAAGTAAATGATGCCGCAGTTAACATATTAGGTTATAGTAGAAAAGAATTCTTGAATAAGACGCCTTTAGATTTATTTGCACCCGATAATCAAGAGGAAGTACCTAAAATTATGGCAGAACTCCAGAAAAGAGGATATACTACATTCGAATCGGTTAGTATAGCTAAAAATGGGAAGCAAATACCTGTTGAAGTTAGTGTGCATATTTTCAAGCTTGGAAAAAAACAGGTAGGTCTTGCTATTGCTCGTGATATTACAGAGCGTAAAAAAGCAAATGAACAATTAAAAGAAATAATAATTGAACTAAGACGTTCTAATGATGAATTACAAAGTTTTGCCTATATTACTAGCCATGATTTACAGGAACCTCTTAGAACTATTGCTAGTTTCGCTCAACTTATGGAACGACGTTATAAAGGTAAATTAGATTCAGATGCTGATGAATTCATTGAATTCATGGTTGATGGTGCAAAAAGGATGAAAGAGATGATTCAAGGATTACTTGAATATTCTCGTGTTGGGACACGTGGGCACAAATTTGTAGAATTTGAAGCTGAAGCTGCTTTAAATTATGCTTTAAGTAATTTAGGAACTGCAATTGGTGAGAATAAAGCTGAAATTAGTTATGATCTACTTCCATTAATTTATGCCGATAAAGACCAGATTGTGCGTGTATTCCAGAATTTAATTGGAAATGCAATCAAATTTAGTAGGCAGGGAATTAAACCTAAAATTCACATTTCAGCTTGGAAAGAAGATAATGAATATGTTTTTTCAGTCAGTGATAATGGAATAGGACTGGAAGAACAATACAGTGATAAAATATTTGAAGTATTCAAACGTTTACATGCAATTAGCGAGTATCAAGGTGCAGGAATAGGTTTAGCAGTTGTTAAAAGGATTATAGATCGTCATGGTGGGCGAATTTGGGTTGAATCAAAATTAGGCAAGGGGTCAACGTTTTATTTCACTGTTCCAGTTAAAGAATGAAATTTAGTTAATTTATAAGACTACCTAAAAATTGTATTTAATCTATTTTAGGATGTCTTATGCTACTTTCATTTAAGTGCATTAAACGCTATATCAATTAAATCTCTTAAGCCTGCGCTGACATTATTCAACTGATTATCTGCAGCATAATCTTTGATTTTACGTATTTGGTCTTCACGTAAAGTATAATTACGCGGAATCATACGTGGTTTTTGTCTATGCTGATATTCATCAAGTGCTCCATGTATAAGTTGTAGTAGTCTTGTTATTTTTTTGATTTCAAGTAGATCAGATGTATTTTCAAGTTCGCATTGAAGTAAATCACGATCTTTTTGTAATCTTTCGTTGCTTGGATATGAAAATGTATTTGTTTCAAGTAACTCTCTTAAAACCGTGTTAAGATCTTCTTGTGTATTTTTTAAAAGTGTTTTTAGGTCTTTGTCCATGATGTTATCCATATTAGATCCCTCATACACCATAGTATGGTGTAGTTATATTATATAAATATTTTGATCAAGGGATGTAAATATAATAAGATATTATAACAGTATACCATTTTTTATGTTAATCAGCAATATTTTAATTTCATCATGCAGGTACTTCTTCTTTCGATTCCCTGTCCCAGTGGCGGTGCATTGCAATTGCTTCAATGAATCTTTTAGCAAAATTATTTAGGTTCACATTGTTATGAGCAGTGACTACACCTTTATCGGAAGTTATTTCCTCATCTGATCCCTGTTCGGCAATTGAAACTCCTGTTATATCTGATTCTTTGAATAATTCCACACCTTCACCAACTGCAGCAATAGATTTACAGTGTTTGAATGATTCATTTACAAAATGAACTACATCTCCTCGTTTTTTCATTATTTCTACGCTTTTTTTGCCGCCAGGCACGTAGACAGCATCAAACTGAGTGGATGCTGTAGAAATATAATTTTTGTCAACTTCAACTTCTTTTCCATTATCTGATTTAATCATTCCTCGATACATGGATATAATTTCTGAATTTGCTCCAGCATCCTTGAGAGATTCTTTTACTTTCATTAAATCATCATAATTAAAACCGTTTTCTGCAAGTATTGCCACTTTCCGGGTTTTTACAGTGTTTTTTACTGTATTTGCCATGCTGAATGATGGAAAATTATCTGCAGTACTTGAATCTGTACCATCAGCTGGCAGTGAAACACCAACTCCTTTTGCAATTTCTACAGCCAGTTTTTTATCTACATTGGCAAATTGGTCAACCATTTTCTGCCTGACTTCTTTGGACTCCACTTTTCCAACCTCAAAATGGAAAGCACTGATAATATGCTGCTTTTCAGGTTCAGACATGCTGTTATAAAAAGATCTGGCCTGGCTAAAGAAATCCTTGAATTTTTCACTTCTATCCCTGATTTTTTTACCTTCTACCCTTTCCATATAATGAACATACCCTCCTTCTTCTCTGGGAACAGGTTTAGGGTCATTACTGCAAAGTGAATTAGGTGAATAACTGGTCTTTCCAGTGTTGATCATGTGGCGGTGATACCCATCGCGCTGGTTATTGTGTATGGGTGCTAGGGGCCTGTTAATAGGTATTTCATGAAAGTTAGGGCCACCTAAACGTATAAGTTGTGTATCTATGTATGAGAAGAGCCGACCTTGCAGTAGAGGATCGTTACTGAAATCTATGCCTGGAACTACATTACCTGGGCAAAATGCCACCTGTTCCACTTCAGCAAAGAAATTATCAGGTTTTCTATTTAAAACAAGTTTACCAATCTTCTTAGGCGGTACTTGCTCTTCTGGCCAGTGTTTGGTGGGATCTAAAATATCAAAATCGAAATTGTGTTCATCCTCTTCTTCAATCATTTGAACATAAAGCTCGTATTCTGGATAATCTCCATTATCTATTGCTTCATAGAGGTCACGTCTATGATAATCTGGATCTCCCCCACCAAGCTTCATAGACTCATCCCAAACTAATGAATGCACTCCAAGTAATGGCTTCCAGATGAATTTAATAAATCTGCCTTCTCCTTCCGCATTTACAAATCTGAAGGTGTTCACACTGAAGCCCTCCATCATTCTGTAACTTCGAGGTATCGCCCTGTCAGATAGTACCCACATGATCATATTGGTAGTCTCTGGCGCACTTACCACAAAGTCATAAAATGTATCATGGGCAGTTGATGCTTGAGGTATTTCATTGTCTGGCTCTGGTTTAACTGAATGAATTAGATCTGGAAACTTAATGGCATCCTGTATAAAGAATATTGGTATGTTGTTACCCACCAGGTCGTAATTACCGTCCTCTGTATAAAATTTAGTAGCGAAGCCTCTAACATCCCGTGCAGTATCTGCTGAACCTCTAAATCCAGCTACGGTTGAGAATCTTACAAATACTGGAGTTTTCTTGCCAGGTTCTTGAAGGAATTTGGCCATTGTGTATTCTGCCATTGATTCATAACATTCAAAGTAACCATGGGCGCCAGCGCCTCTGGCATGTACTATTCTTTCGGGGATTCTTTCATGATCAAAATGGGTTATTTTCTCTCTGAAATGGAAATCTTCCAGTAGTGTAGGTCCTCTTTCACCGGCTTTTAGGGAATCATCAGTATGGCTTACTTTTACCCCCTGATCGGTAGTAAGTCCTTTTCCTTCAGGATATTCTCTAAATTCTTCAATATCTTTAATTTTACTTTTTTCATCTATTTCCTGCTTTTTTTCATCTTTATTCATTTATATTCCTCATTACAGACCTTAAAATAAATCGTTAGAATTGAAAAATTTTATTTTTTTAATTACATTTATGTAATACATAATATAAAAAATTTAATACTTATTATGTGTAACTATAAACTAAAAATAAAATTTTAAAAGATGTTTAAAAATTGAATAGGTGAAATCAAATAAGTGCAAATTTATTAATCTAATCTGGCAAAATTTTGTTATTTAATGGCCTTTCTAATTACATTTTGACTATCTAATTTTAGTGGCAATGTATTTGAATTAATAGAATGTTTTGAATCATAATATCATAACGGATTATATAATTGAAAAAAAGATGCTTAAAATACGTGGCTTATTGATACAACTCCAAGTGATTTATTGGTGCTTTGACTTTCAATGACCTTATTTCCCTGAACTATTTGTACAAGTAAGGGTAGTGTGCTGTTATCTGTCTTCTGGAAAGTAACTGATACTGTGCCAGGATTTGGTCCTAAATTATATCTATTACTTGAAGTCCCCTGCACTGTTCTATTTCCAGCGCTGTCAGAAATAGTACCATTCCATGTTCCTTGATAAGCTACAGTCACAATTACATTTGATGCAAAAGAGCTGTTATTTACACTTGGTTGGGACGTATTTTGGGATTGATTTGTATTGTTTCCTGTAGAATTATTTTGATTATTGGTACAGCCGGATGCAAAAATCACTAAAAGAAAAATAAATATTACAGATAAATATTTGCTGATCCTGCTCAATTAACCACTTCCCTGCATAATCAGTATGTTGAAGAAATTATTAATATTTTTCTGTAAGTTATGAGATCAGGGTGATACAGTCTGGAATTTATTATTCTGTAACTCCCCTAATGAAGTTTCCAGTTGTGATTCCACCCAAAGATATCTTTTTAGCCTTATTTTTTAAAGTATTTAGTTTTGATTTTTGGTCATTTTTAGTCCCTATTTCTAGGGCTTTTTTATAAATAGAACTCATATCTTTGGCGTATTTTTCTGTTCGGCCTCTTGCATCAATTACAACCGTGTCAATACCCATCCTGTAAATTTGGGGTATATGATCTACAAGGCATAATTCTACTGAGTTTAGGATATGGGTTCTGCATTCATCATCCAGTCTTACTGGGAATATGTGGTTTTTAACATCTTCAATTCCTAAAAAAGATTTTTCAGTATCCTTATTTTTAAAAATTTTATCTCCTGCAATGTGGGGCATGCAGTCTTTAGAAACTATGGACTCAAGATTTCCCTGCACTAACAGTTCTAAATTAGTGTCAATTTTCTTAGTTTGGATATTGAATGCAAGTGTTCTAATTTCACCATTTGAAAGTTCGGGAGATACTGTAACACTTTTAAAAACGTTTTGCATTTCTTCTACTGATCTATAATTCCATAAATTAAGTCCTGCAGACGCATAAAGATTAATTTGGGGATTAAGATTTAATACGGATTCTGCGGCTCCAATGGAATCAGTCATAACTCCACTAATTCCATCATTAAAAGCTTCAGTTAACAGTGGATTTATAGCAGCTAAATACTGACTTGAGGTAATTTTAGGTAATTTTAAAATTAATTCTGTGCCTGTGTTTTTACAGACAGATAAAGCTCTATTAATGGAATTTAAAATGATTTTAGTATTGTCATTTAGATTTGATTTACAGTTAACAGGGGTATTTCTTGTAAATGGATCAAAATAGATTTTATCACATTTCCCATTTGCAGCGCCTTTTAGGACATCTAGACTGTCTGCATACACAGCTAAACTAACCGATTTATATTTAATATTCTTTGTTGTGCCCATTTGAGGAAGTAATGCATTTAATTTACCAGATGCTTCTTTAATTTTATTTTTACTTGGACAATATGCAGAAATTATTTTTTCTTCTATTTTTTCAAATAGTTCCCGACGGAGTTTATTTAATTCACTAATTGGCGCAAAAAAGCCACCAGGATACTGTATATTTATATCTTCTATATCGAAGGGAGTACCTCCAGTTTTTCTAAATTGGGTCTCAACTATTTTTTCAGTTATGGGTTTTTTAATGGCAGTTTCCATTTTAAAGTCTGAAAGTAACTCTAATTCAATTAAAATTTTATTTGGACTATTAAATTTACTTTTAAGTAAAATAGAACCGTCATTTTCTATCAATATATCTAAATTAACTTTTATTTTATTTTGATCACTGTTAATTATTTTTTGAGCTTTATCAAGAAGTGACCTTCGGCGTGTTATATAAACTAGATCTCCATGTTTTAATGGATATTGAACCTTGAATTTAACTTTATTTTTAAAAACATCTGGAGATTCATGTATTACCATGCCATATCTGTTTTTATTTTGATCAGAATTTATAAAAACAAGGCCATCTCCTTTTTCAGGGATAATCTGATTTTTAATTTCAATTACAGCTTCTTTATTTTTCTTTTTATAATCGGTAACTGACCCAATATAAACTCCTCTATTTCCAGGACGATCTCGGCTCATTACTGAATTTTCGTCTGTTTCTAAAAGATATCCTCCCGTAAAATCTCGGTTAAATGCTAATTTCAGGTCATTAATGTCATTTTTTCTTGGTTTCCATCTACCTTTTTTAATTGAATCTAAGGCTTTTCTGTAGGTGCTTACAACAATCGCCACGTATTCAGGGGATCTCATCCGACCTTCAATTTTAAGGGAGCTGACAGATGATTTTGATATTCTGTCTAAATACTTGTAAATAGCTAAATCACGAGTTGATAATAAATATTTTTCTTTAACTTTTACTCTGTCTACATTAATAGGCCTGCTGTATTCATCTTTTTCACCTAAAATCAGATCATATGGTTTCCTGCAGGGCTGGGCACACATTCCTCTGTTTCCACTTCGCCCGCCGATAAACGAAGATAAAAGACATTGTCCAGAATAGGAGTAACATAAAGCTCCATGTGCAAATATTTCGAGTTCAATTTTGCCTGCTTTAATATTTCTGCTGATTTCTTCTATTTCTGATAGTTTCATTTCCCTTGCAAGTACCACCCGTTTGAATCCAAATTTTTCTGCCCATTTAACTCCTTCAGTGTTGTGAATGGTCATTTGTGTGGATGCATGAAGGTTAAGATCTGGAACAAGTTCTTTTGATAGTTGTGCAACACCAATATCCTGAACTAAAATTGCATCTACTCCAATTTCATACAAAAATAATAAATACTTGGCTAAATTTAGAAGTTCATAGTCTTTGATGAGAGTGTTAACGGTTATATAAACTTTTACACCCCTTAAATGGGCATAATGGACAGCTTCTTTTAAATCTGCATCGTTAAAATTAGCTGCATAATGCCGTGCCCCAAACTGTTTTCCTGCAAGGTACACGGCATCTGCCCCTGCATTTACTGCTGCTTTTAGGGATTCCATAGATCCTGCAGGTGCCAGTAGTTCTGGTATTTTTATCTTCATAGTATTTCTCCGGGTAAATGTAAATAACGGGATTGGATAATCAGAAATAATTTCAAAAGTAAATTTCAGTGGTATAGTAGTTTATTTAGTTTTAGATAATTATACTTTTTAATGCAAAATATGTAAAGTAGCAGATTATTAAGCTTAAACTATATCTATGATTATTGAAATAACTAACCAGTATGTATATATGTTTAGAAGGCATTGACGGCTCAGGAAAATCAACACAGATTCTCCTTCTTGAAAAATGGCTCAATGAATGCGGATTTGAAGTTATGCGGATTTTTGAACCTACTGATTCTAATATTGGGAGATTAATAAGGAAAATGCTCAGAGATCCTGATGCAACTGGGGAAAATTTCCAGAAAACACTGGCCCTTTTATTCGCTGCCGACCGCATGGTGCTTATGGATGAAATTAAAGCTGCAGAACAATCAGGTAAAATCGTGATAAGCGACAGGTGTTTTTATTCAAGTATTGTTTATCAAAATGACCCGTCATGGCTTTATGAATTAAATAAATTCGTTAAAATACCGGATATGGTAATATTACTTGATCTGGACGTTGAAACCTCCCTTAAACGGTGTGATGGTAAAGATAGTTTTGAAAATAAGGTTTTTCTTGAAAAAATTAGGGAAAGGTACCTTGAACTTGCAGAGAAGAATGATTTCTTCGTTATAAGTTCCAATAATGGAATTAACAAAACTCATGATGAAATAAAGAGACTAATATCTCCTAAAATTGGCAGATGCATTTAGTTAATCTCTATTTATCAGTTATTAATCCATTTTTTTAATATATCAATTCTAATTTTCAGATAAAAGCATGTTAGTTTAGCTCATGTGAATTACTATATGCACAAAAATTAAGTATTATTTAAATCATAAATATCCTTTGTACAAAAATCAAGCTCTAATGAAATTCTGAGTTTATTTACTATTTACGGAGAACACAAGCATGGTAAAGGAAGATGAACTTACAGATCTAATAGTTAATACAGATTTAGAGAAGGTCCCCGGCCCTAAAGATGTTTGGGAAAAGAAGATTGATCTTGATGATGGCAAATCTTTGGTTGTAGGATATGAAGAGGAATCAAAAGTCTGCCAAGGGTTAACTAAAGATTTAACCAGTGGAACGAATGAGGAAAAATGCGCCATTACTTACAGCTGGTACTGGGAAGTTAGAGACACTGAAACTTGGGGTGTCATCTATGAAAATCATGATACTGATTTAAGTTTTTGTTCTGAAGATCTACAAAGAGCCTGGAGTGATGAAAGCACCTTTGAAGACATTGGGGATGTTCCAGGAACAGAACTTTGCACATGGAGCGATCAAAACGGTATAGATGATATAGTAGAAGATATAATTGATGATATTCGAGATGTTGTAAAAATTCAATAAATTAAAAGAAGTATGTATCTTGATAGCTTAAATATAAAAAGAATAAAAGAGTATTTACTCTTTATTCTCTAATTCTTTTATTCTCTGATTTAAACCCCTGATAATGATGTCCTGTGCACCTTCAAGATCTTGTTTTTCACCGATAAGTACAGGTCCGTGTTCAGTTTGTTTAAATTCTAGTTTGTCGTATTTTTCTATAACTTCTTCAACTAATTTTGATGGGGTTCCTGGAGGTATTCTCATTTCATATTCCATAAAATCACCTATTCTTTGTCGAAATAGTTCCTTACAGGTTCTAAAATTTCAATTAAATTTTTTGTTACTGCATTCTTGAGGTCCAGTGGGTGTAATTTTCCATCTTTATATGTTTCTAAAAGCTCATGGTAACTTAATTCAAGATTTCCTCCAAATTTAGGAGGTCTTTCAATCAACATGGTGTCTTTACCATCATATATGAAATGTTTTGCTATTTCAATTATTGGATTTCCTTCTACCTCTCCTGCTGGACAGAAACTGTTTTTAATTTTCTTTTTTATAACTTCAGGGGAATCATCGATGGCTATGAAATTTTCTTTACTTGAAGACATCTTTTCAGAGCCGTCAGTCCCGTGGAGAAGAGGGGTGTGAATTATAACTGGTGTAGAAGACCCTACTTTAGGTAAATTTTCCCTTGCAAGCATGTGAATTTTTCTCTGTTCCATTCCACCAAGTGCAACATCAACATCTAAAAACAGCATGTCTATAACCTGCATAAGTGGGTATATTACTTCTGCAACGCGATGATCAGTTTCATGTCTTGTTATCTGGGCCATACTACGTTTTGCACGTGATAATGTAGTTGAAAGTGCAAGTTCGTACAGTTTACAGGTGTAATCTTCAGATGTCTGGAAATTGGAACCTAAAATGAATTCAGTTTCTTCGCTTAATCCAAAGGCAAGGAAACATTTCTTCATGTAATCTGCAATTTCCTTAATTTCTTCAAGAGTTCCCTTTTCATTTAGATATGCATGAAGGTCTGCAAGAAGGATTTTAATTTTGAAGCCTGCTTTCTGCAGGTCTATCATCTTTTTGACGGTGATAGCATGTCCAAGATGGACTTTCCCTGAAGGTTCATAACCGATATAAGCTACAGGCGAATCTTTTTGGAGTTTTTCTTTAAGTTCATCGTGGGATATTATTTCCAATGTTCCTCTTTCTATTATGTCTATTGTATTGTCTATGTCCATTATATCACCGTGAATTATCTAAAAATGAATTGTGTTATTGTAATTAAAAATTAGATAATTTATATTAATCTTTATTTAAGTTACATGTTATTTAGTTATAAGTATGTTTTGATCAACGCTTAAAAATTCTGTAAGGGTTGCTTTGCACATTTAAGTATTTTTATAGTGAATGACCAAATATTTTTGATATTTGAAAATCTTTGATTTTCAACCGTGAAAAATTTCATTTTTCACATGTTGAAGGAAATTTTTCATTTCCTGAACCGCGAAATCTTTGATTTCGCAGGTGCATAAAACTTACAGTTTTTGCAAATTAGAAGATAATTTGTTTATGCGTTTTGCATTTAAATACGTAATTACCTAAAATTTATAAGTTTAAAAAGTTATGTTTACGGAACTCTCGAAATTCGTAGAATTTCGGAGCACAAAAATCGAAGATTTTTGTTAGCTTCGTTCCGTAACCGTGAAAATTCATAGCTTTCAAAAATGCAAAGCATTTTTGATGTTTGCGAAGCTATGTTTCGCAACCGGAAAAAATTAGAAATTTTTTCCATGCCCCAAAAAATCAT
>JAEZKE010000072.1 GCA_023436175.1 Methanobacteriota archaeon | reverse complement strand
GAATTTTAAAGAAAATTTCCCAGATTAACTTTGGTCTGATGTCTCCGGATGACATAAGAAAAATGTCAGTTACCAAGATAGTAACTCCAGATACATACGACGAGGACGGATATCCAATAGAAGCGGGACTTATGGATCCAAGACTCGGAGTTATTGATCCTGGACTTAAATGCAGGTCATGCGGATCAAAGGGAGGAGATTGTCAAGGACACTTTGGTCACATAAATATTGCAAGGCCTGTAATTCACGTGGGTTTTGCAGATACTATCCATAAAATTTTAAGATCAACATGTAAAGAATGTTCAAGAATATTACTTACAGATACAGAAATTGTGGATTACAAAGATAAAATCGACACTTTAATTAAAAATGAAGAAAGTTTAACCGATATCATAAAGGAAATTTACACCGTTGCAAGACGTGATAAGTGCCCTCACTGTGACACAGAACAAGAAGATGTCAAAATAGATAAGCCAGTATCCATTGTAGAAGGTAACTACAAATTAACTCCAAGTGAAGTAAGAGAAAGGCTTGAAAAGATCCCTGAAGAGGATCACATGCTTTTAGGAGTAAATCCGAAGGTTGCAAAACCTGAATGGATGGTTTTAACCGTTTTACCAGTCCCCCCAGTTACTGTAAGGCCATCAATAACTTTGGAAACTGGAGAAAGGTCTGAAGACGATTTAACCCATAAACTCGTTGATATTTTAAGAATCAACCAGAGATTAAAGGAAAATATGGAAGCAGGTGCTCCACAACTTATCGTTGAGGATTTATGGGAACTTCTCCAGTATCACGTTACAACATACTTCGATAATGAAGCATCAGGTGTACCTCCTGCAAGACATAGGTCAGGAAGGCCACTTAAAACACTTGCACAACGTCTTAAAGGTAAAGAAGGACGTTTCAGGAGTAACTTATCCGGTAAAAGGGTTAATTTTTCAGCCAGGACTGTTATATCCCCTGATCCAAATATAAGTATAAATGAAGTCGGTGTTCCTGAAATGATTGCAAAGGAAGTTACCGTACCTATATACGTAACTCCATGGAACATTGAAGAAATGAAGGAATATATTAGAAATGGTCCAAACGTGCATCCTGGAGCAAATTACGTGGAAAGACCTGATGGAAGGAAAGTAAGAGTATACGAAGAAACCAAAGAGGCAGTAATTGAAAGATTAGAGCCTGGTTTTAGAGTTGAGAGACACCTAATAAACGGGGATATTGTACTGTTTAACAGGCAGCCTTCTCTTCACAGAATGTCCATGATGGCACACGAAGTTAGAGTTTTACCATACAAAACATTCAGGCTTAATTTATGTGTATGTCCTCCATACAATGCTGATTTTGACGGGGACGAAATGAACATGCACGTTTTCCAGACCGAAGAGTCACGTGCAGAAGCCAAATCATTAATGAGAGTTCAAGAGCACATCTTATCCCCAAGGTTTGGTGGGCCAATTATCGGAGGAATCCACGATCATATATCTGGAGCATACCTTTTAACCAGGAAAGGCTCAGAGTATGAAGAAGATGAAGCGTTCCAGATTGTGAAACGTGCAAGAATGCCTTTACCAGACCCAAAAGGAGAAAAATGGACTGGAAAAGAAATATTCTCATTATTACTTCCTGAAAATATGAATATGGTCTATAAAGCAGAAATCTGCAGAAAATGTGATGAATGTCTGAAACAGGAGTGTAAGAACGACGCTTATGTAGTCATAGAAGACGGCCAGCTAAAAATGGGTGTAATTGACGACAAATCATTCGGATCATTTGCAGGAAATATCCTGGATGCAATAGTTAAAGAATACGGTACCGATAGTGCCAGAGAATTCTTAGATTCTGCAACCAAACTTGCAATTTCTGGAGTTATGACAAGAGGGTTTACAACCAGTACCGCCGATGAAGAAATTCCTCAAGAAGCACAGGACAGGATTCAAGAACTATTGTCCAGATCAGAACGTAAAGTTGAAAATCTCATTGAAGCTTACAACAACGAAGAACTTGAAGCACTCCCCGGAAGAAGTCTCGAAGAAACACTCGAGATGAAAATAATGCAGGAATTGGGTGAAGCAAGGGATAAGTCAGGAGTAATTGCAGAAAGTTACTTTGACATTAACAAAAATCACGCAGTAGTCATGGCACTTACCGGTGCAAGGGGTTCAATGCTTAACCTGACTCAGATAGCAGCTTGTGTAGGCCAGCAATCTGTTCGTGGTGGTAGGATTGAAAGAGGTTACAGTGAAAGAACTCTTCCCCACTTTAAAAAAGGTGAATTAGGTGCAAAATCACGTGGTTTTGTACACTCAAGTTACAAGTCAGGACTTGATCCACTTGAATTCTTCTTCCACGCTATGGGTGGTAGAGAAGGTCTTGTAGATACAGCTATACGTACTGCACAGAGTGGTTACATGCAGCGTAGGCTTGTAAATGCTCTTCAAGATTTAAGTGTCAGACCAGATGGAACTGTACGGGACAACAGAGGGGTTATTATCCAAACCGTGTATGGTGAAGATTTAGTAGACCCTGCAAAAAGTGATTACGGAAAAATAGTGGATATAGACAAAGTAATTGATGAGATAAGGATTAAAACCGGTAAATAATATTTACTGGTATCGCTCAAAAATTCGTAGAATTTTTGGCGCCCCGAAAATCGTAGATTTTCGAGGGCCTAAATTTTATTTATTTAATGATTTGAATTTTATAAAGATGTAAAGTAGTTGGGTGGTTTCGTGCCAGAAGAACGTGTTATGAAAATCATAAAGAAAAAGAAAGCTAATTTTCCTGAAAGTTTAATTGATGAAATAGCTGCTGCATCCCTCAGACGTGAATTAACTGATAAAGAACTTGAAGAATTAATTAATAGAATTCTAAAAGCATATGAACGTGCAAAAGTCGAAGATGGTGAAGCAGTAGGTACAGTAGCAGCACAGTCTGTCGGAGAACCAGGTACTCAGATGACCATGAGAACATTTCACTATGCAGGGGTAGCTGAATTAAACGTTACACTCGGTCTTCCAAGGTTAATTGAGATCGTTGATGCAAGGAAAAAAATATCAACTCCAACCATGGCCATATATTTTGAAGAAGAATACCGGAATGATGAGGAGTTTGTAAAAAGAATAGCCAACCAGATTGGTAAAAGCAGCATGAATGACATTTTAAAGAACTTTAACCTTAATTATGCCGACATGAACATCGTGGTGGAACTTGACTTAGATAAGATCAATGATAAAAGATTAGATCTTGATGACATTATGAAGCGAATAGAAAAAGCTTTTAAAAGAGTAGAAATAGATAACAATATACTAAGTTTTGAACCTCCATCACCAAGTATAAGAG
>JAEZKE010000059.1 GCA_023436175.1 Methanobacteriota archaeon | reverse complement strand
TTTTTCGGCATTTAAAACTACTACATTCTCACCATTTAGAAGCATCTTGCTTACTGTACTTGCAAGTCTTCCCATGATGAGTCCTTCGCCATCTATAATCATAAAAATACACCTTTTACTCGATTATCCTTATTTTATTTCCCTTTGGATTTTCTTCGAGAATTTCTGAGATTTCTAAACATTTACCACCAGCAGCATCTATTTTTTCTTCTGCTTTTTTTGAAAAGCTGAGTGCTACCACGTTGACTTTATGGTCCAGTTCGCCACTTCCAAGGATTTTTCCTGGAACGATAATGGTTTCATCTGGAGATGAATGTCTGTTTATTTTAGATATATTAACTTCTGCATACCTTCGGGTTGATCTATCAAGCCTTTTTGCGATATCTTTCCATATGCTGACATCTTCCTGGTATGACTTATTTTTAAGGTTCCCTATAATTTCTGCGATTTTCGGATTTGTCTTTGTAAATTTCATTTAACTTCCTCCTTTAGAAAATGCCACAATCTTTTCTGATTTATCCTTCAAGATATCACATGCATTTACTAAAACTTCTTCAGGAGATAATGACCCGTCTGTTTCAATTTTAAATATGAATTTACCTTCCTGTGATTCAACATGAATTGATTCCTGCTCACATCCCCTTACACAGGTTTTGCACATTGAGCAGTTTTCGATATCGGTGATAATGATCTTACCTTCAGCTTCATCATAGCCCAGTACATTTCTTGGACATTGTTTCACACATTCCTGGCATGCTTCACAGGTATCATCGATTGTAATTAAAGGATAGTACTTGTATACACAGGTTGTTGTAGGCTGCCATTTAGCATGGTCTAAGCCAATTCCAAGTCTTGCTATTGCTTCAAGTTCTACTTCTTCCCCTTCCCTTAATTTTAATAGAGGAATAGTATCGTATACTGGTTTTACAGCTTCATGAGTTGAACTAAGGTCTCCAGAGTAAACAACTTTAGGACCTTTTTCTTTTAAAATTAGAGATACACTGCAAATTGGACAGCCGTCTTCACAGTCACATTCAGATGCCAATTCAAATGCATCCAAATCTGTTTCAAGCGGCACCAAACCTAATCTATGAGCTAAAACTTCGTTAAACATAGCTGCATCATTTTTAACTATTGCAACTGTGTCTATGGCAAGTGTCGGGACTTCGACAGTGCATATTCTCCTTATTGCATTTATAAAGGATATATCTACACCATCGACGATAAATGTGAGTTCATTATCATTTTTATCTCGAACATCAATCTCCATGTTAGACCCTTCTTCCCCTCTTACCTCCAGGTCTTCCTGTACCGTCATGAGGAATTGGGGTAACATCTTCTATTTTTCCTATCCTGATACCGGCTCTTGCAAGAGCTCTTATTGTAGCTTGTGCACCAGGTCCCGGAGTTCTTGGTCCGTTTCCACCAGGGGCTCTCACTTTTATGTGTAATCCAACTATTCCTTTTTCTTTAACGTCATCTGCTGCTCTTGTTGCCGCTTCCATTGCTGCGAATGGAGATGATTCCTGCCTATCTGCCCTTACAACTTTTCCACCGGACCATTGTGTAATGGTTTCTGCTCCAGTTAGATCAGTTATAGTGATTATAGTATTGTTAAAGGATGAATAAATGTTAGCTACACCCCATTTTTCTTTTTCTGCCATCTTATCACCTTTTTAATATTATGATTCATCAGTACCTGTTTTTTCAGTTCTAGCTTTGTACTGTTTTTCTACTGGTGAAGCTGGGTAAAATCCGATTAAGTCTTCTTCCCCTCTTTTTATCATGTAGCTTGGTGAATCAACTTTTTTCCCATCTAAAGCTATATGTCCATGTATAACAAACTGTCTTGCTCCTTTTGCAGTTGTAGCAAGTCCTTTTTTATGTACCATGGTTTGTAATCTTCTTCTTAAAACATCTTCTACAGTTAAATCAAGCACATCTTCAAGATTTGCGCTTTCTGCTAAAATACCGTAGCTTACAAGGTGATTAATAAGATCTTGCCTTTCTTTAATGGTCTGTTCTGTTACCATACCTAAGAGGTGCCTTGCATCTCTCCTGTATCGTTTAACCATAGTTTCGGCTTTCCAGATTTCTTTTTTATTTTTTAAACCATATTTTTGAGTAAGCTTGTTTTCTTCTTTAATCCTGTCAGCGTTCCATGGATGAGGTGGTGTATTATATTTTTTTCTTGCTCTTCTTGGATGTCCCATATTATTATCTCCTTTTAATTAATAGACCAATTATTGTTGTGGCCTTCCTCTCCTTCTTCTAACACCGACAGATGATCCTTTTCTGAAGGTAGATTTTGTTCTCTGTCCTCTAACTGGAAGTCCAACTTCATGTCTTCTTCCTTTGTAGCTTCTTGTTTTCTTCATTCTGTTTAAATCTTCCCTTAATGTCATCATAAGGTCAGATTCAATTAAATGACCAGTTTTACCTGTTTCATAGTCACTACGCCTGTTTAGCATCCAGTCAGGGATGTTATGTGATGCAGGGTTTTTGAGAACATCTTCAATTTCCTGTACTTTCTCATCAGGTAAGTATCCGATTTTTTGACTTAAATCAAGATCCATAACAATACCAACTGCTTTGGACAGTGCTTTGCCTACTCCTTTAACATCAGCAAGAGCATTTTCAATGGTTTTATTACCATCTACATCCTTTCTGGCAATACGGACCAAGTGTTTGAATTCTTCTTCCATTATTAGACCTCTAATTTTTCTATAAGACAAAATGCCTTACTTCTTTGTTTTCCAGTATAATTTAATTATTTTAAAT
>JAEZKE010000001.1 GCA_023436175.1 Methanobacteriota archaeon | reverse complement strand
TGATTTTAACATTTAAATTATAGTCTTGCTCGATTAGTTCCCCTAAAACAGATCCTTTGATATGTACAATAAATTCAAGGGTAGATCCTCGTTCTAAAATCAGTTCAAGATCAATTTCAACGTCTTGAGCATATTTGTTTAAGGTTATATTGTCATTTAATGTGTTTAGTATAACTTCTTCGTCTGATATTTCTAAATCATGCCATTTTCCCTTTTCAAGGCGAGATTCACAGTGGGCGCATATTGTTATTTCGATCTGATCAGGAATTTCAGCTAAAACAACATCTTTTAAAAAACAGGACCTGCAGAGGTTATCAAAAAGTTTCTCTTCAGTTTTTCCACAATTTGGACAGAACATAAAAATCATTTATTAATTTAATTTAGTTAAATAAAAACCCTCAAACACTGTCAAAATTTTCAATTTTGACGTGGCGAATCGTAGATTCGCACACTAAAAGTGTTTGGGGCCTGCAAAATCTATGATTTTGCGGTTCAGGAAAACCTTCGGTTTTCCTTCAACGCCAAAAATTCAAAGAATTTTTGAGCGTAATGGATATAAATGGAAATGCCATTTATAATGTCTTAAGTGGAGCTTTAGCACCACATGCTTCGCATTTAAGTAAAAATACGCGGTCTTCTCTGACTATTTTGGTATCTGGCCTGTTACACTCATGGCACATGATAAATCTTTTTACATAGTCGTCTATTCTTTCATTTATGAGGTAATGTGTAAATTTACCCTGCATTATAGCTCTGCTTCCTTCTAAATTCCCTGCAGTTCCTAATTCTCTAAGTAAAAATTTGAGAACATGCTGAGGGTCCCTGTTTAATGCTTCTGTAATATCTTTAAAATTCTGTATAATTGTCCTGTTCCCCTGAATTACTGAATATGCTTTAGGGACGCTAAATCTTTTTGTTTCAAAAACCTTTTGGGGTAATTGGTCTATAGCTCTATCTAATAATTTATCGTAATCGCTCATATTATTAACCTCCACTAAGAATTGAATGGGTTTAGTTATAATCTTAAAAATAACGTTTTAAATTATAATAAACATAGTTATACTTTTCATGACTTAAAAAAGTAATGATTTTGGCCATGAAATTATAAATTTACTTGGGCCCCTGAAAAATATCAAAATTTTGAAAAATAAAAAAATTTGAGTGTGAAATTAATCACACAGTTTTAAGATAGCCAGATGCAGGTTCAAATACCAGTCCCTGTTGTTTAAGTTTTGTTATTATCTGCTGGACTTTTTCTTCACTTACATTGTATCTGTCTGACACTTCATCTGAGAGTATGCTGACAGGTACCCTGCCTCCGTACTCATCACTTAACTCTTTAATGACATCAAGAACGACTCTAGCTTTATCACGTTCTGATTTAGGTGTACGTCCTTCTACTTTATCAATATCAACTTTACCCGTATCTGGATCAAGACCAACTTGTTTCATACAGTCCTGTTGTAGTTTTATTGCCCTTTTTGCATCATCAGCAGTAACTTTTTCTCCTAAGCGTATCTTACAGTTTGCCTCAGATAACCGAACCAATGCTTCCAGCTGACGGGCTGTGATAGGAACAGGTGAATCTTCATCTTCTGCACTACCTCTCATTCCAACATAAAACTCTTGAAGTACCTTGATAGCCTCGTCAGTAAGTTCTGGGCTTGTCTGCTTTCTTGCATATGCGATATACTTCCTTAAGAGTTCAGGGTCAATCTCAAACGGAATTTCTGCAGTTTGGTGTATGTTTAAGATGTGCCCTGCAAGTTTTCTATCCCTGTCAGCGTCAGGTTTATCTTCCACAACAAATATAAGATCGAACCTTGAAAGTATTGGGGCTGGAAGGTTTATTTGTTCTGCAACAGATTTATAACGGTCAAATCTTCCAAACTTAGGGTTTGCAGCTGCAAGCATAGCACATCTGGAGTTCAATGTTGCCATGATACCTGCTTTTGCAATACTTATTGTTTGTTGTTCAAGCGCTTCGTGGATAGCAGACCTGTCTTCAGACTTCATTTTATCCAATTCGTCTACACAAGCATTACCTCTGTCTGCAAGTACCAGCGCACCTGCTTCAAGTGACCATCCTCCAAGATCGTCTTTAACAGCAGCCGCGGTAAGTCCTACACCACTTGTACCTTTACCACTTGTATATATTCCCCTTGGTGCTAATTTTGATACATATTTAAGTATTTGAGATTTACCAATACCGGGATCACCAACAATAAGTATGTGAATATCTCCCCTGATCCTGGTTTTATCTTCAAGCTCTTTTACACAACCCCCAAATAACTGGAGAGCTATAGCTTCTTTTACTTCCCTATAACCCTGTATGGAAGGTGCTGTTGAATTGATAATTTTGTTATAAACATCAGGATCGGCTGCGAGTTCTATTATCTCCTGTTCATCTTCTTCACTTATTTGAAGTTCTTCAAATTCCTGTTCAAGTGCGTCAATGTAATTACAGTATATGTAATTTTTGAAAAGCTTTGTTTGTTCATCTCTAACAGTTTTTAAAGTTCCTGTAATCCTTATTATGTCTCCGGGGGTTATAGTATCTACCAGGTCATCTTCAAGGACTACATTTATTTGTCGTGGTTGCTCTCCTCCAGATAAATTTTCAAGAGGTTCTTGAAGCTTTGTAGTTTGGGTGTCTATAAATTCAGATTCTTCCTGAAGTAATCTAAATGATCTACCACCGCACTCCTGACATAATGCGGGTTCACTTATCATGTTACTTTTTTGAGGAACTTCATGAAGTCTCATACAGCTTCTGCATTCAAACATTGCATTTACAATTCTGGGACGGATTTCATTGGCTTTCCTGATAATTCCATCCACTGCAACGAATTTGCCGATATATTTACTTTTGAGATCTCTTAAAGGGATCACATTGGTTAAATTTTCAAATCTTACCTGTAAATCAGCATTTTTTCTACTGGGGTCAATGTTTTTTATTGCCTTTTGTGCTGCTTGTATGACTTCTTCTGGTTTTTCAATTAGTAAATCTGCCAAGTCCGGGTCAAACATCTCGAGCTGCAAATAATTCACTACTACAGATCTTTCATCAGGATACTTGGCGAGTGCTTCAGAAACAATCTCTTTACATTCGGGTGTACTAAAAAACTCTTCAAATTTCGCTACTGATGTTTTTGATTTTTCGGTTATGGTGTCCATTGTTAAACTATATCTATGTATAATATAATATCCTTTACTATACAAATGATAAAAGAGGATTTTGAAAAACCCTCAAAAATTTCTGATTTTTGGGGAGTTAGAAATTGAAAATTTTCAATTTCTAAAACCTTTCAAACATGAAATGAGATTAAAATATAATATAATCATTAGTAAAAAACAGTATTTTATATGCTTAAAGACTAAAAGTGCAAATAGAGATAATAAGTAAATCAAATCCTCAAAAAGTAATTAATTAAATAATATGAATGAAATTTATTTTCAATAACTTACAAAACCTGAAACGGTTAATCTGGTGATATAATGAAAAGATCAAGATTAAACTTATTTAAATTGACATCAATGACAATATCAGTTCTGGGAATAGTGCTGCTAATCCTTTTTGTAGGTGTTATCGCGTATTTAGTTGTTGCTGATGTATCATCTAAAGTTTCCTCTAATGTAGGCAGTGGTTCTGCATATGATACTTTGGCATCGCTAAAATCGGAGTATTCTACGTTGAACAGTTCATTTATGGCAGTTAAGTCTCAAGCTAGTAAATCTTCAAATGGTAAAATTAGAAATGATACTATTGATGCTGAACTTCAGCTTGTAAGGGCACAATCTTCGATAGCAGATGTAGAAAGTGCATTATCTACAAATCAGCCTCAAGATGTGGTTACTGATAGACTTAATGCGGCAATTAGTCAATTACAGATAACTCAAAAAAGTGTAAATACACTGACTGGAGAAGTTTAGTAATCACTAAACTAAATTTCATTTTTCATGTGAGCAAATGAAAAAATCTTGTTCACATTTATTTAGTTTTGACAAAAAAGAGAATAAAAAAGAAGACTTAGTAAAAAGCCATTTCTAACGTGTCATGAAATCGCTGGTTAATTTTACATTGCAGAGCGTGACGCGCTTCTCGTTCGCGCAATGCCAAACTTATGGCCCTATGAGCCATATCTTCTAACTCATCTCGGGGTAATTCTTTGATACGTTCTATTAAGGTTTCTCTTGGTAGTTCTTCACTTTCTAACAAGAAATAAAATGAGTTTTTAAAAAGTTCTTCATCTATGTGCTTCATACATTATTATATTATTTTTATTCATTTATATAATTTATGCACTTGCTGTACGTAATACTTATTTTGAATGAAAATACTACTATTACTTGTTTAAAATAATAATTTAAGTAAGTTTAGTAATAATATTAAAAAGATTAATCATTTATTTTAATAATTCTCAGTATTTTTTCAAAGCTATTAAATACATTTCAACACTTTTCTTCCTTGATGATGGTGGTTTAGTTGTTTTAATTATTTTAAATTTCTTTTTAAACTTTTTAAGAAGTGATGGGAATCTTTCTCCTTGAAAAACTTTTATAATCATGCTACCATCAATTTTAAGAACATCATCTGCAATTTTTAAGGCATTTTCTACAATATCGACAGATCTAAGTTGATCGATATCTTTTATTCCAGTTAGTTTAGGTGCAGCATCAGATAATAAGACATCCGCGTTCCATTCAAGTGCATCTTTTATTTTTTCGACAGTTTCACTTTTTGTAAAGTCTCCTGTAATTTGGATGAAATTTTCATTCTCAAAAGGCTTAATTCTTTGAAGATCCACAGCAACAACTTTTCCATCATCGCCAACTATGTCCAGTGCCACCTGAGACCAACCTCCAGGGGCAGCGCCTAAATCTACCACGTAATCTCGTGGTTTAATGATCCTAAATTTCTTATTAAGCTGTATCAATTTATATGATGCCCTTGATCGATATTTTTCTTTTTTTGCCATTTTATAGTAATGTTCACTTTTCCTTTCAATGTCCCATTTTTTACTCATTTTAAACTCCTTTAATACTATTTTTCATGTTGATCCAATATATTATTCTGGTTTTTGGAATGTAAGGGCCTTACAGACTGGTTTTCCAATTTTAATTATTTCCACATCCAATTTTTTATTTTCAATTTTAAGAAGCATAACTGATGGATCTGACAATCTTGGAACAGTGGGACTGCCTGGATTTAAAAGAAGTACTTCTTCTAATTCAGTTATAAACGACCAGTGTGTATGGCCCGTAATAAGAATTTCAACGCCTAATTCCATTGCAATATATTTCAGCTGTTGGGTATCTCCCCTTGGATAAACTTCACCGTGGTTGAGTCCGATTTTAAAGCCTTCAGCTTCAAAAACAACACTTTTGGGAAGTTCGATACCACAGGCTCTGTCCATATTTCCCTGCGAACATTTTGTGGGAGCTATTTTTTCAAGTTCATCCAGTACATCGTAAGATACCAGATCTCCTGCATGTAAAATCATATCTACATCATTAAATGCATTAAATACGTTTTCAGGTATCTTTGTGGCCCTTTCTGGGATGTGGGTATCGGATATAACACCAATTAACATTTTAATCTCCTTTGTAACTATAATATCAATAATGCTTTATAGAAAAAGATTGCGAGTATATTCTTAAATAATTAGAGGTATAATTATTTTATGGATTTAAATTAATTTACCACTGATGATATATCGTTTAAATCTTTAATAAGAAGTATTTAAATATTTTATACACCCCTATGTTTTTTAGAATATAAAAAAATTTTTATTTTTTGAAAATTTTACAACATTATAATATAAAATTTGGGGCATGTTTGAAAATACATGTATTTGAATATTTATTTTTATTATATATGCCTTTAAATATACGAAGGTTACTATATTAATAGATTATAGATTTAAATAATATGAAAATTATTACATATATTTATCTAAATATTATTGAAATTAATTAAATCAATACGATCATATACGATATAGAATATTATTTGAGTACTATTTTGAGTGATATCATGCATGAAGTCATAATTTGTGAAAAGCCAAAATCATCTGAGAAGATAGCTAATGCACTATCTAAAAATTCAATTAAAAACAGTTATAAAAAAGTTCCATACTATGAATTTGAAGAAAACGGGAAAAAAACAACAGTATTATCTGCAGTAGGTCATTTATATTCTCTTTCACCTACAAATTCAAAACAGGATAAGATTTTTGATATAGACTGGGTTCCACTTTATGATAAAGATAAAAAGAAAAAATACGTTAAAAATTATGTGGATGCTATAAAAAAGCTTGCAAAAGGCGCTGATAAATTTGTTCATGCGTGCGATTACGATATAGAAGGTACTGTAATTGGATATAATGCACTGAAGTATGCATGTGGTGAGGACAGTATAGATAACGCTACAAGAATGAAATTTTCAACCCTTACTAAAGAAGACATAGTTAAAGCTTATGAAAATCCGATTTCTATAGACTTTAAGCAGGTTGATAGTGGTATTGCAAGACATGTACTTGATTTTTTATTTGGGGTTAACATATCCAAATACCTTACAGATTCTGTAAGGGAATCTACATCTAGATATGTACAGCTTTCTGCAGGTAGAGTTCAAACTCCAACACTTTCTATATTGGTGGATAGGGAAAAAGAGATTAAAAACTTCAAGCCAATCCCTTACTGGCTTATAAAAGCTGCACTTGAAGATGATATAATTGCAGATCATAAAGCAGGGAAAATATTTGAAAGAAAAGAAGCTGACGGTATATTGGCCGACTGTGAGAATGCAGATGCAGTTGTAACAGATGTTGTTTTAAGGGAAAACAAAAGAACACCTCCTTTTCCTTTTGATCTGGGAAGTCTCCAGTCAGAGGCCTATGGTGTATTCGGATTTAGTCCTAAAAGGACCCAGCAGATTGCTCAAAACCTGTATACAGAAGGTTACACATCTTATCCTCGTACTTCTTCACAGAAACTGCCAAAGAGCATTGGGTACGATAAGATACTTAAACAATTGAGTAAAAATGCCGAGTTCAAAAAGCATGTTGATGCACTCAAAAAACCTTTAAAACCAAATGAAGGTAAAAAAACAGACGAAGCTCACCCAGCTATTCACCCAACAGGTACATTACCAACTGGGCTGGATACAAATGAGCAGAAGCTATATGAACTTATAGTTTACAGGTTTATATCCGTATTTGGAGAAGATGCACTTCAAGAATCCATGAAAACAAAGTTAAATATTAATACGCAGGAATTTTCTTTCAGCAGGAAAAGAATGGCAAAAATGGGATGGCTTGATCATTATCCATTTAGAAAAATTGAAGATGAAAAATTCCCTGAAATTCAGAAAGGGGATACCTTAAAGGTTAATGAAATTTTATGCGAAGAAAAGGAAACAAAACCCCCTGCAAGGTACAATCAAGCTTCTTTAATACGTGAACTTGAAAAAAGAGGCCTTGGTACCAAATCAACCAGGGCAAATATAATATCTATTCTCTATGACAGGAAATACATTGAAGGCCAGAAAATACAGGTTAATGAACTTGGTGAACACCTTATAGACACATTAAAAAAGTATTCTGAAGATATAACAAGCGAAGAGCTTACAAGAAAGTTCGAAACAGAACTTGAAGATATTATGCAGGATAAAATTACAAAAGACAGGGTAATAGAAGAAGCTAAGACTGAACTTTCATCTATTCTTGACGATATTGAAAAAAATAAATCGAAAATTGGTGAAAAGCTTTATGAAGCTTATCAGGAGAGCAGAATCGTAGGGCAATGTAAATGTGGCGGTAATCTTGTTATGAAATATTCTTACAGGACAAAAGGCACATTTGTGGGATGTTCGGCTTATCCAAAATGTAAGGTGACTTACCCTATACCTCGCGGTACAAATGTACTCAAAACTAAATGTGAAAAATGTGGACTTCCAATGATATCATTTGGAAAACCGCGCCAAAGAGCATGCCTTGACCCAAAATGTGGCAGAAATGGTAAAGAACCTACAAATGAGGTTGTTGGTGTTTGTCCACAGTGTGGAGAACAGCTGATTAAACGAATGGGTAGGTATGGAGAATTTATAGGCTGCAGCGGATTCCCAAAATGCAGATTTACAAAGTCTGTAGATGGGCAGGAAGCTAAATAATTTATTTTTTTCTAATTTTATCTGTTGAATTTAAAAGTATGGGCTTCCACAGTTATTTATTCTTTTTAAAATATTTTTAATAACTTATTTTACGGTATCTTACTAATTAAATGCTGTACTGATTTTATAAACATTAAAATGTTTTAAAATCGAAAATTAAGTACAATAATCGGATTATCTATACCTTTTTAAATACCTCTAACTAAACTGAGTATAATATAATTTACTCATAAAATAGTAATTAGAGGATTCTACATGAATGCAAAAGAAAATTTGTTTAAATTTAAACCATTAATAATCATAATTTTGTTATTTTCACTGGTATTTCTACTTAGAATGGATGCAATGTCTATATCTGGAGTCCCCCATGATTATAAATCCTATTTTGAAGATGCAAATGGGCTTCCGTACTTCAGTGAAATGGACTCCTATTACAATTACCGGATGACCCAGGACTATCTTGACCACGGATATTTGGGAGATACCATACAAAATGGGGCTCCATGGGACTTGCATTCATATTATCCTTCCGGTAGATCTGCGGAGTATCCGCCACTCATCGTTTATATTACGGCATTTACTTATAAGCTTATGAATTCATTTGCAAATGTGCCATTAAATGAAGTTGCAATCTGGTTAGCTCCATTTATAGCTTCTCTTGCAGTAATTCCGGCATATCTTTTTGTAAGAAGGATTACAAACGATTATGGAGGAATAATGGCCGGCATTTTAGCTGGTTTAGCACCATGGTATTTTTCTCACACATTTGCAGGGTTTTTTGACACTGACATGTTCAGCATGATCTTACCAATATTGATTGTAGGATTCTTTATCGTAGGTGTACTTGCGAAGAATGTCAGGACAAGATTAATTTATATAACATCCTCTGCCTTTTCAGTCCTTGTTTACTCACTGGCATGGCAGGAATGGTGGTATATGTTTTTCCTTGTAATAGGTGCAGGAATCATATACCTTTTAATTTCAAATTATATCTTTAAAATGGAAACCATTAAACCGTTTAAGGAATATCCTGATAAATTTAAATGGTTTTTAGATCAACCAGCTCTCTTTTCACTAATTATATTTGCAGTTGCGGGTTTTCTTTTAGTAGGTATTATTGGAGGATTTTCTGAATTTACAGGAATTGTCTCCAGTATTTCTCAAGCTACTCAATTACAGAGTTCAGTTCAAGGTACTTCTTATCCTAATGTATATCTATCAGTTGGAGAGATGCATAAGCCAACATTTGATTTTGTTGTAGATAAAGTAGGTGGAGTTTTACCATTTCTATTGGGTATCATGATCATTCCTTTCCTTTTATGGAAATTAGTAAATAGCAATACAAAAGAAGTAAAGGCACCAGAAAGGAAAAGTAAGCCCAGAAGAAATCCTAAGAAAAGAGCAAAAGTTGTTGGGGAAAAAAGAGATACTGTAATGGATCCCCATGTAATGGAAAATAAAAAAAATTATCTTTTATACGTGATTATACTTTCAATATGGCTTTTGGGGTTAGGTTATCTTGTAACAAAAGGTCAAAGATTTATTGAAAACTTTTCGGTTCCAATAGCAATAGGTGCCGGAATTTTAATAGGTTTACTTGTACCTTACTTCAAAAAATACATAAAAGATGTCAGATATTCTACACTTGCAATTTTGTTTGTAATTGCAGTTGTAGCATATTCTCCAGTAGCTGCAGCGTATACATTTTCAAATACTCAGGCAGTTCCAACTGCAGATGACTCAATGTATGAATTATTAACATGGATTAAAAATAACACTTCTCCAAATACGGTTTTAACTTCCTGGTGGGATTATGGTCATTTTTTCACTGTAATGGGAGATCGGCCTGTAACGTTTGATGGCGGCTCTCAAAACACGCCGCGTGCATATTGGGTTGGAAGGGCTTTGGCTACAAATAATGAAAGCCTATCTGCCGGAATATTAAAGATGCTGACATCAAGCGGCGATCAGGGTATCTCAATCCTTGAAAATTATACAGGTGATACAGGTAAAAGTGCAGAAATACTAAACAGAATATTACCAGTTGATAAACAAGCTGCCCAAACTATACTAATAAAAGAGTATGATTTAACTCCTGATCAGGCTCAAAATGTGTTAAAATACACACACTCAGCTAATTCTGTTCCACATCAGCTTATATTAAGTGCAGATATGATTGGTAAAGCAAGTGTGTGGTCTGAATTTGGAAACTGGAATTTCCAGGAAGGTACTGGACAGGCTTATGGGTATTCTGCACAACAGGCATCAGCTAGCCAGGTTAATGGTACAATGATAATTCAGGCCCAAAATGGCGCTGTTGCACAGATAAATGGAACTCAAGTAACTGCAGGGCTTGCATACAGCCAGAATAATCTAACTCAAATAATAGAACCTCATAAACTAATTGTAATTAAAAACAATCAAATAGTGATGAATCAGATAGTTTCCAATCAGAGTCCAATAAGTATACTCTTAATGATAGATAATAATAGCTATTTAGCTGTGGTCATGAGCAAACAGCTTGAAGATTCCATGTTTACAAGGTTGTACTTTGAAAATGGCGCGGGATTAAGCAGATTCAAGTTTGCACATTCTGTAGGGGGATATGCTGTATGGAATGTAAATTAAAATAAAGTTAGATTCCACTTGGAATCTACTAATTCTTTTTTTATAAATGTATGATGAGAAAGTTAAATTATCTTTATTGCACTGCGATAGTTATTTTATAATCTACATTATATTCCGTATTCTATCTACAAGAATATCTGTTGCGCTGACTATTCCTACAATTTGGCCTGCTTCTTCTACTGGTAATCTCCATATGCCATGATCGACCATTTCTTTTGCAGCATGTTCTACAGTATCATCGGTATGAATTGTTACAAGGTGGGTTTCCATTGCATCATGGACTTTAATGTCCTTTAAATTACGATCATTACCTATTTCTTCTAAAACATCCCATGTTGTAATTATTCCCACTACTTCTCCATTATTTTCCACTATAAGGCTTCCTCCTTCGCCTTCTTCTGTAGATTTTTTTAAAGCAATCTCTAAATTTTCATTCTCATCTATGGTTTCTACTCCTTCTACCATGATTTCTTTAACATCCATCATATCACCCGACTAGTTCATACAAAAAAATGTGTTATCCAATGGCAGTTGATATTAAGTTTTAACTAACTATTATTACTTTCTATGATGATAGTTATAGTCTGAAACTAAAAACATTTTTAAGGGTGAAAAAGCTAATAGTAACTATATTTAATTAAATGATGTTTAAGGAACTGTAATTTTAAATGGAATGACTAAAAACATTTTTAAGAATGAAAACGCTAATAGTAATTATTAATAGTAATTCTATTCAATGATTGACGTTTAATAAACTGTAATTTTAAAGGAAATGTTATAGGTCATATTTACAGTGTTATATGCTTAAATTTGAAATGGAATTTTATGTACTTGAAATTTAATCTTTTATAGTTAAGATATAATGATTTTTATAACTTGAACTAATTTTATGTGAGAATTATGGCTCTTGAAGATAGAATTAAACAGATTGAGGATGAAATTAAGAAAACGCCGTATAATAAGGCGACTTCACATCATATAGGTAAGCTTAAAGCTAAATTATCTCAGCTTAAGGAGGAGTCTATAAAGAGAAGTAGTAAAGGAACCAAAGGGTCAGGTTTCCATGTGAAAAAAAGTGGGGATGCGACAGTGGTACTGGTAGGATTTCCATCGGTTGGAAAATCAACCCTTTTAAACGATATTACAAATGCGGAATCTAAAATTGGAGCATATGAATTTACAACATTAGAGATAGTTCCAGGTGTTATGGAGTATGAAGGCGCTAAAATTCAGATATTTGATATTCCTGGAATAATAACAGGTGCTTCTAAAGGAAAAGGGCGTGGAAGGGAAATCCTTTCAGTTGCAAGAAACGCTGATCTGATACTTATAATACTCGATGTTTTTAACCCTCAGCATATAGCTGTTATATCCGATGAACTTAGAAATATAGGGATAAGGCCTAATGAAACCCGATCGGATGTCACTGTAAAACCAAAAAAAATGGGAGGGCTCGTAGTTTCTTCTACTGTAAAACTTACACACATAGATGAAAAAATCATCAGGTCGATATTAAACGAGTATGGAATTCACAGTGCGGATGTCCTTATAAGAGATGATGTAACTGTAGACCAGTTTATCGATAGTATGGATGTAAGCTGCCGTTATATCCCAATGTTAGAAGTTGTAAATAAGATAGATTTAATTGATGAAGATTATTTTAATGAAGTTAAGTCGCAGATGCCGGATGCAATATTTATATCTGCAAACAAGCAAATTAATGTTGAAGAACTTAAAAGAGAAATTTTTAATAAGTTAGCTCTTATCCGTATTTATTTAAAACCTCAAGGCAGAAAAGCAGATTATGAAGAACCACTTATTGTAAGAAAAGGTTCTACAGTGAAAGATGTGGCAAGTAAACTTCATCGTGAATTTGTCAGGAATTTCAGGCATGCAAAAGTCTGGGGGTCATCAGTAAAATTTGAAGGTCAAAAAGTTGGACTGGATCATGTGCTGAATGATGGTGACGTTTTAAGGATAATTGTTAAAAAGAAATAAAGCTCAAATAATTAGATAACAGTGGTGAAAAAAAATGGAATTAGATGACATAAAAATATCCAGAGCGATAATTGAAAGTTTCATGGAAGATTTCATAGATTACACAGATATTGACGTTGCAATAGGTGGTGGAGGCCCATCAGGACTTGTAGCCGGATATTACCTTGCAAAAGCAGGCCTTAAAGTCGCATTATTTGAGAGAAAATTAAGCATCGGCGGCGGAATGTGGGGCGGAGGAATGATGTTCAATAAGATAGTTGTCCAGGAAGAAAGTAAAAGAATTCTGGATGAATTTGGCATCGGCTCCCAAAAGTATGAAGATGATTATTATGTTGCTGATTCAGTGGAATGTGTGTCAACACTGTGTTCTAAAGCAACACAAGCAGGTCTTAAAATCTTTAATTTAATAAGCATTGAAGATGTAATGATGAAAGAAAGTAAGGACGTTGCTGGTCTTGTCTTGAATTGGAGTGCAGTTGAAATGGGAAGATTACATGTTGACCCTCTTACCATAAGAACTAAAGCAGTAATCGACGCCACTGGACACGATTGTGAAGTTGTAAAAGTCGTGGAAAGAAAAGTAGGGCCAAAACTCAATACTGAAACAGGCACTATCATAGGTGAAAAACCAATGTGGGCAGAAGTTGGAGAAAAAGCGCTTATGGATAACACCAAAGAAGTATATCCTGGCTTGTATGTCACAGGAATGGCGGCAAATGCAGTCTATGGATCTCCAAGGATGGGCCCAATATTTGGCGGAATGCTCCTTTCAGGAGAAAGGATAGCTCAAATATTAATTGAAAAATTAAAATAAGCGAAAAAAAAATGATAATCCTCATTACAGGAACACCTGGTGTTGGAAAAACTACGGTATCATCGATACTTGTAGAAAAAATAGATGCATGTCTTATAAATATCAATGAACTCGTTGATGAAAAACATATTTACACTGGAATTGATGAAGAGAGGGGATACAAAATAGTAGACATGGACGCTCTTTTCAATGAGATGAATGAGATAATTGACGAGATTGATGATCAGGGTAAACATGTAATTGTTGAAGGACATCTTTCCCATCTTTTTGAAAATTCAGAGTTGGTAATTGTCTTAAGAGCAAATCCTGATGTTTTGCGTGATCGCATGAAAACTAAAGGATGGAAAGCAGCTAAAGTCCGTGAAAATATAGAGGCTGAAGCTATTGATATATGTTCATATGAAGCGTTTGAAATCCATGGCAATAAAGTTAATGAAATAGATACAAGTGATATTTCGCCAGAACAGGTTGTTGATTTAATAGTTGACGTGATAAACGGCAGTAAAAGGTTTCCTGTAGGGAATGTGGATTTTTTGGACTATTTAATATAATTTTCAATTGATTGAAAATTTGAGTATCAAATAATTAATTTCAATTCTATGATTTTAATTAATGGTCCATCTTTTGATATTCTAAATTTTGATTCACTTTTTTGCAAATTTCATTTAAGTTTGAAAATTTTTGTAAGTTAGGATGGAAAAGCTTTTTAAATAGAATATTAGATAAATTATAATATTATTCTTAAGTAGATTATATGTTGTATTGAGGACTACGGATAATGCGGATTCAATTATAAATTCACTATGTTAATTATTGATTCAGCAGTTCAACCCCTACACAAGAGCTTAAGATCCATTTCTATATTTATTACTAATGACTCATTAGAGGCCAGACTTTGAGAAGGGGAAGAAGACCAAAATGGATGTTAAAAATCGCAGAAGAGAGAATAGATATCCTATTTAAACTTGCAGAAGAATCATTTAATATACATCCCGAAAGGTCAGATCGCTACGTAGAAATGGCAAGAAACATTGCAACAAAATATAATATAAGAATGCCAAGAATCTGGAAGAGAAGATTCTGTAAAAACTGTTATAAATTCCTGAAACCCGGAAATAATTGCCAAATCCGGTTGAAAAATTCATGTGTTGCCATAAAATGCCTTGAATGTGGAAATTTAGTAACCCTTCCATATATAAGAGAGCAGAAAGATAAAAGGAGGAGAAGAGTTGAGTCCCACATTATCAAAGAAGGAATTAATGAATAGATCACTTTCAACATTCACATTAAATATTGGAAAATCTGGAATAAATGAAAATGTTATAGATGAAATAAAAAGACAGCTTAAAGCTCACGAAGTAATAAAAGTGAAATTTTCAAAAAGTATATCCTCAGAAAAACAAAATTATATAACTGAGATAACTGAAAAAT
>JAEZKE010000142.1 GCA_023436175.1 Methanobacteriota archaeon | reverse complement strand
GTGCAGGTATAATTGTGACTGTGCCAAAGAAAATTATTGCCGAGATGGTCCCACCAAGACAAAGAGGAAAATATATGGGTTTATTCGGTATTGCAGGTGGTATTTCAACTGTAGTAGGTCCTACGCTAGGAGGTTTTATAACAGATTCCTTAGGATGGCAATGGATATTCTTTGTAAATGTTCCAATAGGAATCATAGCATTAAGTTTAATTATCCCATATCTTCCAGAATTTAGAGTAATTGTAAAAGAAAAAGTAATGGATTACTTAGGTATTATAACTTTTACAGGCGCTTTAACATCATTTTTAGTGGCTTTAACTTTTAGCCAGCAAAATACGGTTATTTCTCCAGCACTACTGGATTCATTATGGATATTCTCAGTAATTATGCTTTTTGGATTTATATATGCTGAAAGAAAAGCTAAAGAACCTGTATTACCATTATATTTATTTAAAAACTCTGTATTTACTATTTCGAGTATTTCAGTATTTTTGTCAGGCACTATAACATTAGCAAGTACGGTTTACATTTTACTTTTCTTACAATCAGTCCAGGGTCTAAGTCCTTCATCTTCAGGGGCATATCTAACTCCATTGATGTTTACCATGATCCTAGCTGCAATTTTATCAGGCCAAATAATCTCAAAAACAGGCACTTACAAAAAACTTGCCATCATATCCTTTGCCATAGGCACTGCGGGTATGTTCTTACTTTCAACAATGACTCAAAACACTTCTAACCTGGAAATAATCATTTATGAAATTATCGCAGGAATAGGTGCAGGTTTAGCAATGCCACTATTCCTTATTGCAGCTCAAAATGCAGTCAAAAAGCGAGATTTAGGCGTTGTAACCTCATCATCAATGTATATCGAACAACTTGGAAGTGTAATTGGTTTAGCTATTCTAGGGACTATTGTAAACATGACTTTGAATCTTAATTTACAAAATACCACTGTACATGTTTCACCATCTTTACTCGCCACAGCTATTCACAATGTATTTGTGATAGCAGTAGTACTAAACATAATTGGATTAGTACTATGCTTCTTCCTAAAAGATATATATATGAGCAATGAAATGGAGGAGAAAGAAATAGGCTACGAAAATTTAAATGAATTTAAAAAAGAAGAAGAAATAGTCTGATATTCAATTTTCTTTTCGCTAGAAAATCTCTGATTTTCCTGAACATTCGAAAATTTTTATGAAAATTTTCGATATTTGCAAATCTCCGATTTGCAACCGTAAAAAAAATGAAAATTTTTTACATGTTGAAGGAAATTCAAGATGAATTTCCTGAACAGCGAAATTATAAATTTCGCATGCCCCCAAACGCGGAGTGTTTAAGGCCGTCGAAAAATTTTCAATTTTTCGGGCCTTCAAAAAACCATTTGTTTTTTGATGCCCCCAACATTTCATGTTTGAGGGCCGCAAAAATTATGAATTTTTGCAGGGTTTTATAATTTTAAAAACTATAACCTACGCACAGAGGTAGAATCTTTGAGAACATGAAAAACCCTTCTAAAGTTTGATGATCCAAAAAACTATTTATATGATGTAAGCATAATATCAATAAAAATATATTGTAAAACGATAAATAATTTCCTATAATCAATATGTAATAGTTAAGTGAGGTGTTTTATTATGAAACGAGGATCGACATTATTTCTAAAGGCGGTAATTCTATTTATCGGAATTGGGGCACTTGCTGGTATGATTATATTTCCCCAGCTTGAAGGTAGAAATACAAACGCTGACCTGTTTAGTATTTACTTTCAAGACCCGTTTTTAGCATATGCGTATATAGCGTCTATTCCATTTTTTGTTGCATTATATCCGGCATTTCAATTGCTCGGATACATCGGGCAAAATAAGGCATTCTCGCTAGACTCCGTGAGAGCTTTACGGACTATAAAATACTGCGCAATCATATTGAGCATCTTAATTGTAATTGCCGCGCTGTATATAAGGATATTTCATGCTAAAGGAGATGATCCGGCGGGTTTTATTGCTCTGTGTATTGTGACTACTTTTATTTCGGTCGTAATCGCCATTGCCACAGCCGTATTTGAAAGACTTTTACAAAGTGCCGTAGACATAAAATCAGAAAACGATTTAACGGTTTGAGGTGGATAACGTGGGAATTATAATTAATATTGATGTGATGTTAGCTAAAAGGAAAATGAGCGTCACCGAACTTTCGGAGAGGGTTGGAATAACTATGGCCAATATTTCTATATTGAAAAATGGAAAAGCAAAGGCAATTCGATTTTCAACTTTAGCGAAGATTTGTAAGGCTTTAGAATGTCAGCCAGGAGATATTTTAGAATATAAAAGTGATGAGACCTTAGCATAAATTCATTAATTTTATAATTTATTTTATTTTCATCTAAAAATATTAAATTTAACTTGTTTTCTTAAAATCACCAAATAAAAAATTCGTATAATGCATCAACACGTAAACAACAAACACAACTGCCAGTAATTCCTCAAAATATCCTACATACTGAAGCAAAGGTATTTCAATATTTATATTTGCTAAAAAACTATTTGCATGCTGCATTGCAATGGCGCTGATTACTAAAGGAAATGCAAATGCAGAATAACTCGGATAAAACTTTAATTTCAGCATTTTAGGCATGTAAAGAAGCACTGCAAAAAACATGATTAAAGCTGAAATAACCAGCCCCCAGAAAATATCCATATTTACCACATTAAATGAACTTAAATATCCTGCTAAGCAAATACTTGAGGGTGCTGCAAAAATGGTTAATGTAGGAACAGCAGGTTCTGGAAGTGATTTAACTACAAATACCCTGTAACTAATTATGGGAAGTAAAATCAAATAAGATACTAAACTAAACCAGAATAATAGTCTACCAATATCAGTAGCGTTGAATACTGGTGCTACTATACTCCCCACTGCAACACCAACATACACTACAAAATAACAGGGAAATACTTTCTTTATATCAAAATTAAAAATAAACTTCCAGGTAAATAAGATTAAAATAACAAACTGCATTAAAATTCCTGCAATCCACATAGCGTAAGCTGCGGCAGAAAAAAAAGAATTAACGTATACCGACAAAACTATAATGGCCATTGGAAATGTTGAAGCAACACCCGCGACAGCAGGATTATTAAATTCATTCCTAATATCTGTAGGATTAGACATTATTTTCAGTATGATCAGGAGGAGAATTGCAGCTGATATAATTCCAAATATGATTGTGAGCACAGTTTCTTGAGAAAATACCAGATTTCCAGCAGATGCTAAACCCAGCATTAAACCAGATATTGGCACGGAAATTTTGTCTATCACAGCTTTCATAATCTAACCATTTAGAAAAAATAAATAAAGTTAGCTGTTAATTCACTATAAACCAAACATCTGCATGTTTAATGTTTTTTTAGCGTCATCAAAATTAACTTCGTATATATGGGCGCTTATGGAGTGGATTGTAATTTCTCCTACTTCTACATCAAGCTGATCAGCGGCATATTTAGTTAAATAAGCTAAACCAACTGCATTGGGAAACCAGGCACCATAGATATCGTGTGACCGCCATAAACCAGTTGTATAAAGTTTTCCATCCCTTATTTTGAGATCTACAAGGATCATGCACGGTACTTCATCGACTTTTGTATCAACGGTTGGGTCCCAGGTTACTGAAATTGATCTCCTTGATTCAGTACAGTTTTTGAGCCTATCAATGGCCACTTGAATTTGATCAATGCCTTCAAAGTGTGCTCTCAATCTGTTCCCATAAGTATAAACAAATCCCTGTTTATCATCACTAATAAACTGTTCAGAATAAATTTTAAGCTTTTCCCCTCTCCAGAAATAACCAGTTGGTATTTTTATGTTCTCAAACATATCATTTGCATTATTATTTTTAGATTTTTGGTTTCCAAGGGGATTTCTTATTGTAACAAGAGTATTCAAAACTTCTTTAGTTAATGAGCCCCGTTCATCATTTATTTCTTTACCTTCTTCCATGATTTTTTTTACAAGTGTTTCCCAGCCGTCTGCTATTTGGTTGACTTCAATTTGAAATGACATGTTATTTCTCCGCAATTTTTAAGTTTGTTAAACCATATGAGTATAATCTCTTTTAAAATGTTAAATATAAGTTTACATGCTAATTTATAAAATAAATAAATTCAAAATCCCTTAGCGACTTCTACCATCACTTTAAGCTTTGAAAATGCTGCTTCTCTTGACCTCAGTCTCATTCCACAGTCTGGGTCGGCAATCATATTTTCAGCACCTACAAGATCTATACCTTTTTTTATCAGGTTCTCTACTTCTTCCTTACTTTCAATTTTATCAGTTTTGTTATCCAGACACCCAAACCCTATTTTTTTCTCGTGGAGATTCACATTTTCAAGGGCGTTGATGTTGCCCTCAATACCTGCAAATTCACAGTCCACGATGTCCACCGAGAATTTTAAAAGTTTGTCGAATATATTTACTACTTCACCACATACATGCATGGCTACTGGAACAGTTAAACCATCTGCTATAATCCCCACAGCTTTCTTTGCAACATTAATGTCCACAACTCCAGTAGAAATAAATGGTTCATCTATCTGTACTACTGCAGCTCCTGCACTTTCAAGATGTTCTGCTTCCTTTTTTAAAGCATATGCTAAATCTATGACTGCATCTTCTTTTTTATCATAATAACCTTCAATTCTAGATGAAAAAACAAGTGTAGAAGGGCCTGTTATTATTCCTTTAACTCCTTTAGCACTGCCTTCAAGGGTCTTTTCAGGTTTCTGGCCATATTCCTTTGAGATTCCCTCTGCTATTTTTATAGCAAATTTAAGGTCCTTTGCACATACCGATTTAGGTGAAGGCATTATTTTTCCTACAATTTTAGGAGTGTTATCCTCAACAGCCATTCCATAAATAGAATTGGCGAAAATTTCCACCATCCCGTCCCTTACCTGTCCATCAGATATTATATCAATACCTGCACTTATTTGATCCTTTACTGCAAGTTCTATAGCAGATTTATATGCATCATAAGTTCCAAAAACATTAGAAATTTTATCTGAAAATGATGATGGGTTTTTTAGCAAGGGGGGGTAACTTCCAACGACTGTAGTTAACATAATTGGCCTCTAATATTAGATTGTTAATTTTTTAATCTAAACTTTTATATGTTTCACATATGGTTTTGGATATATAAAAAAATATGCTCGTGATTTTAAACATTTAATTATCTTAATTATTTTTTTGGAGCATTTACTTTAAATTAATTTAAATAGAAACAATAAACTAAAAATAAAAGAATTTATCTTTTTTTAGATGATTGGGGGCGTACAGCATGGCGCGTTAAATCTAAAGCCACTTCTAAGAAATGTTCAGGAGCTATATTTTCTGCTTCTAACATTCGCTGTGCATAAGGGAGTGGTTCAAGTGCCATAAAAAGTGTCATTCTCATAAATATTATTGTTGGTAAAAGATCTATTTCAGACCTTATACAGCCCTCTTGAATACCCTGTCTGTAAATATCTTTCATTAACTGTGACATTTTTTTATTTTCTATTAAAAGATCTCTTATATTCTCATCTGAAATACCTTGAAAATCATTAGGATCCTGATTACATTCATTGTCCATGTAATTACCAGTTATATCCCCTGTATCGTAGTGCAATAAAAGTAATTCCTTAAACGCACTCCATTTATCAGGATACTTTTCCCTAAATTCAAATACAATATCAATTGAGGCCCTTATTTTTTTACATGCATTTGAACAACCTGCGCTTTTTTCTTCCATTATAACTCTCATTTGTTTACTAATTCTGGCATTAACTGCTGCACAAAGAGAATTTTTATTTTTAAAGTATACATAAAGAGTACCTATGGCCACATCTGCTTCTTCTGCGACCTCCTTCATGGTCATGCCTTGAACTCCTTTCCCTGCAATCATTTTCTCAGCAATATCCATGATTTCATTTCTACGCTCTTTCTTTCTGCGCTCCATTCTCTCGCTCATGAATCAACCTTTAGTTATTCTAATATTTATTTTATTCTTTTTTAGAACATTAAAAAGTTTTATTAACTCATACTCTGCCTTGTAGCTTCCATTATCGTTTTAATCAGGGCATCCATATTACTATTTTTGTAAAGGCTTCCACTAATTCCCAATATGTTATTCCTAATTATTCTTCCATTTTTTCAGATTAATAGCATTACGGTGACATCACTCTGCTAAAGAAGTGATTAGATCCATAAATAGCTGCAGCAGGGTTATGTAATGTCCGTCGGTCTTTGACAATTAGTGGCGTGACTGGTGCTTTAGAGTGTTTAATAAATAGCGCATCATGACCAGTACATAAACCTAAAAGAATATTAAGGTCAGTTTTCTCATTATTTAACAAAAATGCCTGCCCTATAGGATTACATAATGGAATATCTTTTTGCCCATTCGAATTTACATTTAAGCTATTTGCTGATTCAAAATCCAGTTTTAAATCGATATCCTGTAATCCAACATCTCCTTCAAAATTACTACCTGATTTGCAACATACTGATTTAACTTCAAATCCTTTTATCTCCAGTATTTCAGTTAGAATTCTTGATTCAGAAATTAGAGCAATACATGTTGCTATACCAAGCTTTTCGTATTCCATTTCTCTTGCAAAATTCACTACATCTTCTATACGTGTCCATGAGTTTGTAATTCCCTTAATTACAGTACGAGCAGCGGCGGACATCATATTTTGATCATCTGGATCAAAATATTGTTTTAAAGCTGCATCCAGTACATCCTCTCGTGTATTCATTGGGCAAAATTTGGGCACATTTAAAGGTTTATTTTCTATGCATGCAAATACTCCACACTTACTGCATTTCACAGATTCATCAGACATAAAATCACCCCTATGCTTTTTTAAACTCAATTCCAATTATTGAACCATATTCATTTTTGAACTAAGTTCAATATTATATGATTGTTCATTTTATATAAGAATTGTCATTTTTAAATCTGATTTTAAAACAAGAAAAATGATAAAAAGGTGAAGATTCAGTTGATTTTTAAGCTTTTAAAGCAGATTTAGCATCAACTTCCTCAAAAAGTCAAGAGCACGTTTGACTAACAATTCGATGTTTACCTCCGAAAATAAATGATTTCCTCCCATAAGAATCGGTTTTGAACCATGTATTTTTTGCTAACTCTTCATACATCCCCATGAATAGTATTCTACAGTTATAATTATATTTAATTGAATATTAACATAAAAAATCTTTATATAATCAAAGAAATATCCAGATATATGAAAAAAACTTATACAATATTTGGTTTTATAGGACCCACCATATACATTCTCTCAATTATTATAGGTGGTGCAATTAGAAATGATTACAGCCAGCTTTACAATACTGTAAGCGAACTTTCCATGACTAATGCACCTAATTTGCTTTTGATGGACATCATGTTTGGTATTTATAATGTTTCGCTCTTGATATTTGGTATCGGTGCTTTTCTAGATACTAGCGTTGATACCAGTAAAAAATATCGTGCTGCCATGCTAATGCTGTTTTTAACAGCTGTTTCCGGGATCGTGCTGCTATTTTTCTCTCAAGATATTAGAGGTACTCCCGCTACTATAGAAGGGACAATTCATATCGCAGTAGCTGGAATATCATCGCTGCTTACCATTTTAGCCATTTTCCTTACGGGTTTTAGCTTCCGAAAAAGGATAAATATGAATAATTTCTCAAAATATTCCTTTATATCTGGAATTGTTGTTGTAATTTCAGGAGGGATTTCTGCATACAGTGTTGGTAACAACCTGTTCTTTGGTGGCCTGCTGGAAAAAATTACCATTTTTACATTTATCGTATGGGTTATGGTGTTTTCGTACGTTATTTTAAAGAAAACTTAACCATATTTTTAAATATTGATTTTCATCCCAGTATAAATTCTTTTTAGCTTATCCTTTAAAATTGGCCTCATCAGATCCATTCCACGTTCACCAGTACAGTGACCAGCATAAATGCTTTCAATTCCTTCCAGAAGAAGCCATTCAGCTATATCTTCAATTTCTTCTTTTTTAGCCACCTCAAATATACGGGCTCCAGCCTGTAGATGAAACCCTCCAATTACAGTGCATATTTTTTTATCGGGAAAAGCTTCTTTAGTTGTATTTATGATATTTTTGATCCCGCTGTGCCCACAGCCAGTTAAAATAGTTAAATCATTATTATTTTCTATTATCATAAATAATTCATGTTTAAAATCATCTCTTACTAATTTTCCATTTATTTTTTTAAATAAAACACGATTACTATAAGGGATTATGAAATCTTTCTTGATATTCGGAACTAAAAATATATCCTGGGCAATTTCTGTTGTTTTATCAACAAAATATAATCTCTCCATATATTTTTCAGGTATCTCACTGTCAATACCAATATATTTTTCACCTTCAGGACGTCTCGAATAATATGAACCTAAAGCTTCATTTTTAAGATAAACAGGTGCTTTATCGTTAATCTGGAAAAATTTTAGAAGTCCTCCAGTATGATCGTCATGTCCATGAGAAATAATTACAGCGTCTACTTTTGATAGATCAATGCCTAATCTTGATGCATTTTCTGTTGCACTTTCCTGCGGACCTCCAGCATCAAAAAGGATTTTATAGCCATTTTTTTCAATAAATAATGAGATCCCATGTTCTGCAATTAAATCAGAATTTTTTAGCTTGGTATTTTCAGTCAAAACAGTTATTTTCATCTCAAGTCTCCAATTTAAATAAGCTGCATCACGGTGTAATATTCTATACTTTTAAACCGCATAAAATTCAACTTTTACAGAAAATATTAACATTTTTCATTTCCGGGTTATATGCTTTAATATAATTAACTGTGACATAGTTAAGGTCTGTTTCATCACAAATAATTTCCTTGCTGACCACCTCAAATCTAGTATTATCTAGCATATTCTCTATCTTTTCTTGATTTAAAAAATGACCAGTAGTTGGGATCTTACGATAATTTACAAGTGCTTTAAACCTGAATTTTAAGTTTCCATAAAATGATAGAGAAGAAATGTCAGGGTCTGCTATTATAAGCAAACCTCCAGGTTTTAAAACCCTGCGGCTTTCTTTGAGAGCCTTCTCTGGTTGAGTAAAAAGAAGAACCAAACCCATAAATACAGTATCAAATGTTCCTTTATCGAACTTAAGGTCCTGGCAGTCCATGACCTGAAATTCAAATCCTTTTAGTTTTTCCCTGGCAATAGACAGCATTTTCTCTGAAATATCAGTTGAAATAATACTCTCTGACTTATTTGCGAGTGTTTCTGTGAAATAACCAGTGCCACAGCCAAGTTCAAGTAGGTTTCCTAAATTGTCTTCTTTGTTTAGCTTTTCCCGTATTTTTGGCCTTATTTTTTCTCCCATGATATTATCTATCGCTGAATCGTATCTATTTGCTAGTTCTGCCCAAAATTTAATGAATTCTTCTGCCAAAGAAACACCTCACAAAGAATAATTTCAACTTAAAAAAAGAAAAATAATGTAATTATGTTTAGCCAAAATTAATGAACTTTTTAGGCTCAAAATTGGCCTGCATTGTCCAGAAGTAGGCTTCACCTTTGGCAATGCGGAAAATTATAAGACCTGGGCTGTCAAATGTCATGCCGAATTCTTTAAGAAATGGTCTGTCTTCTAGAACCTTTTTTTTGAGATCTGGGTCATCTACGAATTCTATTTCCCCAGCTACCCTCATCATTTTGCCTGTTGCCTCGTCTGGCTGCCAGAAACATGCTTCAACTTTTGGATTAGCCTGAAGCTGCCCGTACATATCTTTCATGGCCCCAATCTGGAAGTAAAATCCATTTTCATCAGCAAACCAGAACCCGAGTGCTCTAACTCTAGGCTGGTCTCCTTCTACTGTTGCAAGATAACAAACTGGTGTTTCATTTGCAAACTTTATACAGTCTTCAAAATCCATAATATCATTTCCCCCATTCAATTAATTCAAATAGATTTAATTATATTTATTTTTTAATAAAATATATAAAATATGTTATCTTTACAGGAGAATCATAAAATTACGGAGTAAATAAAATGGAAGAACAAAAACCAAGACCATACAGATTTACAGAAGCAGTAAGTGAAGAATTAAATGATGCCTTTCAGAATTTAGCCTCCCAAATAATGAAAGACGGTGCACTATCTTCAAAAGAAAAATCAATAATAGCACTGGCATGTGCAGTAGCTCTTAAATGCGAACATTGTGTAAAAGCTCATAAAAAGAGCGCTTTAGCTGCGGGTGCAAGCATGGACGAGATCCTTGAGGCAGCTGCAGTGGCAGGCCAAGTACGGCTTGGATCAGGCCTTACATTTGCATCATTCCTTCTTGATGAGGATTAAATTAGATGGGGTATTATTTAATCAGCGATTCTTTTATTTTTTGAGCCCAATTATACTCTCGCAGTAATCATCACCAGCACACATTCTTTTAGTAAACATTTGGGTGTACTTTGGGTTAAGAGACTTGACAGCACTGGTGCAATAAGCCTGACAAATATCCGGCATGCTGATAAGGGGAATATACATCTCTGCATGAGCATTGAAGTTGGGACAGTTAGTAAAATGATCTATAACAAGTTCATTGGCTGCATCTTGAATTTCATGCTCCCATTTTCCCATGATGATCATTCTAGCCATTCCCAAAGCTTCGCTAACTTCTATTGCATTTTCTGAAGGTAATTTCAAAATATCCGCAATTATTTTTACTTTTTTTCCTTCCTCGGCCCATACTAATTCTTCGACATATTTAACAGTTTTTTCATCCAATATCTTCCTAAATGCCAGCCCATAACCCGAGAAAAAACTTTTAAATGTCCTTGTTATAATTTTCCACCTTAATTCAGCAGGTATATTATCTGATTCCATAATACCACCTGATTTATCTATAGTAATACATTTGTTGATAATATACCATAAAAGTATGTGGGTTTATTTACTGCAACATATCCTAAAAATAGATTAAATATAGACCAAAATATCCAAAAACAGGTAAAATAATCCTAAAAAGCAATTTATCTTGATTTAATAAAAATTAGACGCTTAAAATTCATTATACATTACTATTTCTCTGAAAATCAAAAAAGAATACAGCAAATAAAATAATTTAAAAAAAATAGTTATCTGGTTAAATAATGCTTTTTAAGCTTATTTAACATTTAGTTTCTTTACGTTGTCTATTTCTTCTTGACCAACAGGTATTTCAACTACTGCAGTTCCATGGCAAGGTTTTGTATAAGGGAACAATACGGTACTCTTTTTTTCATTGATACCTACAGGTATTGGCGGTATTCCAATGATTCTAGCACCTAAAACCTTGTCTCCAGGATTAACATAAATTATTTCAGGAGCATTTTCATTAATAACTTCAGTAGCTTCTTTAAAACCTGTTCTGGCTATTAGTACTTTATAATCTTCAGATTCCTGCAAATATGTTTCAAGACAGAACATAAAATCCCCCCTAGGATAGATTAAGTTTTATTAAAATTTTAAATTCAAAGGGCATTGGATTCTTCAAGCTTTTTGATCATTTTATCAAATTTCACCCGGAGTGGAGTTGGATTGTGGTAAGCCCTCGCAGATACAATTTCTGCATTTGTACTTTCTGAAACGGTATCTATGAATTCAGCAAGTTTATCCGCATCTTTTTCAAAAACTATGGCTATAGATTTTGTATCAAGAATGCTGTAGAAAGTTACAAAGTATGAAACAGCTGCATCTTTGTGAATAAACCCAATAAGAAGATCAAATGTACCTTTATCCAAGTTTTCAATACATGAATCAATATCTATTTTATTTTTAATGTATAACTCTTCAGGATCTCCAACTTCAAGAAGTTTCATTGCAGAGGGAGTGCTTGCCGTTGTAACATCGTATCCCATTTTTTTAAGTTTATATGTCACATAAACAGCCATCGGGGTTTGAGAAGGCGATTCAGGACATCCCAATAATATCAAGGCTTTTTTCATATTTTTCCTCCTATCCTATATATTTAGTTTAACGAGTAGTTCTTTTTACCATCACCACATGGCCCAAAACCAGTGCCCCTAAAAGCATGAAAGTTAGAAGTGCTATTCCGTTTATGGACCTGTTTGAGAAGAACAATCCTATTACTGCCTGGGATGAAAATGCAGTTAAAGCACCTATAAGCAGAGCTTCCCTTCCAAGATAATTACGGTTACCACTTTCCCTCTTCTTACGATATTCAGCAAGAATCTTAAACCCTACAAAAAGCACCCCGATACACCATAGTAAAAGACAGATCAATGTAAGGTATCCAAAGTCAAATGTAAACCCAAATGTACCTGGCAGGAAGTAATCCACTACATCCTTCTTACTTACTAAAACTCCATAAAATATTGGGAACGGTAAACTGAATAAAGTAATTAAAGATACCGGTAAACTCACATAACCACTGGCAAATCCAGTATCACCTGTGCCCCAGTAACTTGAACCTGGAACATGGCCAATAAGTGCTGCGTTCTTTAAAACCATGGTTAGGCTTGGAAGTGCGTTCTCTTCAAGTCTGGTAAATCTTAAAAGAGGACTTAAAACAGACATATGTAAAACTTCAGATAACAATTCAAGAGAACCGAAACCTACAATCATTACACCAGCTACTGCAACTATCCTCTTTACTGTGAGAACTGATTTTTGACGGAATGATTTAGATATGATAAATGATCCAATCAAGAGCCCCAATATCCACAGAATAAAGAAATCCCTGTGTACTATTCCTCCAAAGATTGCCAGCAATCCTATAAGAAGAAATACAAATATTCTCAAGTTAGCCACTCTGATACCCACTTCTTTCATCATTGGCAGAGCAGCGAGTAAAGTTACAACTGCAAATAAGGCAATTGGACCATAGGGGTGAGTAAATTCATAATGCGCAAAGGGCAAAAATAGAAGCCCCGCATCAAGACCAAACAACAATGTGAGTCCTACCGCCAAAATAAGTGCTACAAAAAGCACTAGACTCAAAGATATTGGAACTATGTTAAGTAATAGTATGATTCCTATTTGTATTATAAGTCCTACTTCTATTATGAACTGTAAATGATTTTGAGCGATTAAAACCAATTCTATTCCTCCAAGCCCTCGAATATGCAATATTCGGGGCATCAAAATTTTCAATTTTGTACAGTCTCTTTGAGACTTATTATTTGATTATTCTGAGTATGTGTAAGTTAATTTGATGAAATTATTTCCATATCTATAGAAAAAATTTAACATTTAAACCTGATTAATCTCAAATTTATTTTTATATATTGACTCAACTATACATAAACTCATTTAAAAGTTTTTTGGAGAGTTCATTTTATTAAATTATTAAAAACAACCATATTTTGTTCATACCAGAATAATTTCTTAATGCAGTTATCGGTAACTCTTATGGTATTCTGACTTTTATTTTTAAAAATCATAATTTCTCATAAAGAAATAAAATCCTATTTTGATGTGATTAAATATACTTTTACATTCTTTTTACCATTACGGTATGACCTAAAATCATTGACCCCAAGAATATAAATGGCAAAAGAGCAATCCCATTCATAGATCTATTTTGCAGGAACAGTCCTATTATTGCCTGGGATGAAAATGCAGTTAAAGCACCTATAAGCAGAGCTTCCCTTCCAAGATAATTACGGTTACCACTTTCCCTTTTCTTACGATATTCAGCAAGAATCTTAAACCCTATGAAGATTACTGCAATACATAACAGCAAAAGACATATTAATCCAATGTAACCAAAGTCAAATGTAAATCCAAATGTTCCCGGCAGGAAATAATCTATTATATCTTTCTTACTTACTAAAACTCCATAAAATATTGGGAACGGTAAACTTAAAAATGTAATTAATTGGTAAGGTAAACTTACATAACCACTGGCAAATCCAGTATCAGCCAAAGCCCAGTAACTAGAACCCGGAATATGGCCCCACAGTGTCGTATTTTTTAAAACCATCATAATACCTGCAAGTGAATTTTCTTCAAGCCGAGTTAACCTCAAAAGTGGGCTTAAAACAGGCATATGTAAAACTTCAGATAACAATTCAAGAGAACCGAAACCTACAATTACTACACCCGCTACTGCAATTACCCTTTTTACTGTAAAAAATGATTTTTGACGGAATGATTTTGAAATAATAAATAGTCCAATTAAAAGCCCCATAATCCATAGAGCTAAGAAATCTCTATGCACTATACTTCCAGCAATTGTAATTAGGAGTATAAGAAGGAATACAAATATCCTTAAATTAGCTACTTTTATACCTACTTCTTTCATCATTGGTAGAGCAGCCAGCAGAGTTATAATTGTAAATAAGATAATTGAACCAAAAAAGTGAGTAAACTCATGAGCATTATGCAAAAGCAACAGTGAAAGAGCATCGAAACCAAATAATAACATGATCCCTGTTGATAAAACAAGTGCTGCAAAAAGCACTAGACTCAATGATATTGGAACTATGTTAAGCAGTAACATTACTCCAATTTGCATCACAAGTGCTACTTCTATTATGAACTGTAAATGATTCTGAGCTATTAATACCACTACTAATCCTCCAATCCATCAAAAATGCAATATTTCAAGTTATAAGTTAATTAATTGGGTAAAATGATGTTAATATGTTCTAAAAAGATTTAAAATTAATTTTAATGCACTTAATTTAAAATCTTAAAGCTATTAAATAAACTTTAATAGAAGTGCTTAAAAATTTTGCGGAATTCATTCTATTAATTTATAAAAAACTACCATATGCTGTCCCATACCATTATAATTTTTAACTGCATTTGTACCTAAAATATTTATGGTTTCATGGCTTTTATCTTCTAAAAATCCTAATTTTTTATAAAAAGATATAGAGTTCCAGTTTACTGGCTTTGTAATTAAATATACCTTCTTACATCCCATTAAAGACACCCCATAAGTGAATTTTTCTACGAGTTGTCTTCCAATATGTTTACCCCTCATCTTAGGATCAACACACAAAAGATGAATATATGCTTCTTCAGGGTTATCCTGAGATATAAACCCTAAAAGAAATCCTCCTATTTCTTTTGACGGTAACTCAGCCACAAACGAGGTACTTTTAAAAAACTTAGTGAAAATATGATAAATAGAGTTCCTTTCAGTTTCCATGGGGCTGCAATTTTCTGCCAGCTCAGCTATTTCAACAAAATCCTCTTCTGATGTATTTCTTATTTTAAGATTTTCCATATTTTAGGCTCCATTCTCTTTTAAGAGCAAGTATTGGACATTCATGACAAATACATCGCAAATATTAATTATTAAAGATATTAAACCGTTTAAGTAAATTATATTTCTTAGAATTTCATGTTAAATTAATCAATGCAATCATAGATATGCCACAGAGATTAACATATGCGGCATTAGATTTAAATATCATGATGTCAAATTGTTAATATACTTCGATGTTATATTTTGTAACACTAAGTTTAAATAAGGGCTGGTAGCTCAGGTGGTAGAGTGTCGCCTTGGCATGGCGGAGGCCCCGGGTTCAAATCCCGGCCAGTCCATTAATTTAACTTTAAAAAAATCAGTAATTTTTGAAGTGCTGATTAAAACTCATTCTTGTTATTCAATTTAAAACAAATTTTTTCTCAAAAATTAACTATTAATCTCGTTTCTACCCAAAACAGTTAAAATACATTAAAATTAGCAAAATAAAAAAAAATATGATTATTTAAAAAAAGGATTTTAAATCATTTTTAGCCATTTGCAGACTTGTAAATATGATCTATAACCAAATTAAAAAGGTCATCTGTTTTTATTTCTTTTTCATTTCGGCCGTTAGCTAATAATTCAAAAGCAAGAGTTATAATTTCATCTACGTTGGTAGATCTCTTCATAAAGCCTTTATCAACATAATATTTGTCTACAGATAATAGTTTTCCAGGATAGCATGAAATAACTGGAGTACCTAAAAGCACAGCTTCCCTGTTCATGGTTCCCCCAGCACCAATTACAAGATCACATTTTTTCATGAGGCTGAAAGTGTCCACTGGTGGTTTTATCAAAGTGACATCGGGATCGTTTTCAAATATCTGTTGCTGTTCTTTAAATCGTGGGATCACCAATATATTTGCATGATCTTTTAGTGCATCTACAATTGGAGATAAAACAGATGTTTTACAATCAGCATCTAAATATGATGCAAGAGCAGGTTCAGGCCTCATCAAAATTGTTTTTTCTTTCTTTAAATTTAAATTAAGAGTGTAAAATATATTTTCATCGTACATAAAATCTTTAAAATGAGTTAATTCAGAGGTACCTGTATATCTTATTAAAGTGTTTGGATCAGCGCCTGTTTTGAAAACATCCCATACATTAATTGCTTTAGGAATTATTATTTTATCACAAAGAGATAAAGTAAGCTTGTTTGCGGCAATAGCATGTTCATTGTCTAAAACAAAGACACTCGGTATTCCTAAACCAAATGAAACTCTTGGAAGTTCAATTGAATGTTTTGATACCGCTACATCAGGCTTTTCTTTTGCAATTAATTTTGAAAGTTCATAAGCTCTTTTTGTACTTTCTTCAAGTTTTTGTGATAATGTAACCCCATGTTTTCCAACGGATGTGTATTCTATTTCAAAAAGATCAAGGAGTTTATGTATATCTCCAAATTTACGGGCTGTTATAAACACTTCTTCTCCTTCATTCTTTAAATAATCAATTATACTCTTAAAAAATCTCACATGCGGCGCATTTACTAAATCTATCCAAACCTTCAATACATCACCCGCTATTAGCCCATATCAGGCTTCATCTATAAATTTTTGGATGCTTTTTATAATTTCATCCAACCCTTCACCGGTCTTAAGACTACTTTTTATGACTATTGCGTCTGGATTAATTTCTAAAACATCAGCAGCCATTTTGTTTTCGTCTGCACCTACTGCTTCTGCGATATCAACCTTGTTAATGACCACTATATCTGCATCCTTGAAAATTAAGGGGTGTTTTTCGGCGGTGTCGTCTCCTTCACTCACGCTTATTACAACCATTCTTATATGAGAGCCAAGGTCAAAATCAACAGGGCAGATAAGGTTACCAACATTTTCTATGAAAAGTAAGTCCATATCATCAAGTGGAAGGTCATGAAGAGCATGTTCTACAAGATGAGCATCTAAGTGACATTCTTTTCCGGTGTTAAGCCCTACAACAGGCACATCATGTTTTTCGATTCTTCCAGCGTCAAATCTACTTATTACGTCACCTGCTATGACGCCTATTCTGTAATCCATTTTTTCTATGAGTGCTTCTATAAGTGATGTTTTTCCAGAGCCTATTGCTCCTAAAAAATCAACTGCAAATACGCCTGCTTTGTCGAATATCTTTTGATTCCTTTGGGCAAGTTTTTTATTTGCAACCATGATATCATGTTGTATTTCTACTTCAGCTATTTTATGCATCTTCATCCTCCTTCTCTATTTTAATAGTTTTAACGTTACATTCTCTTCCTTTAGTTATTTCAAGATTTCGTCCTTCACATTCCGGACAGGTAACAATTGGTACATAGTGATCTAAATCATCTGAAATAGCTAATCCTTCAAAATTACAGGATCTGCATTTTATTTCGATTGGAATTTCATTAACTATAACTTCAGCTTTCTCAAGAAGAGTATCTTCACTTAAAACTTCAATCATGAATTTAAGTTGTTCTGGATTAAGCATGGCAAGTTTTCCAACTTCTATGGTTACTTCAGTAATCTCTTGAGCGTCATTTTTTTCTGCAACATCAATTGCAGTCTTTACTATGGCATCGGCCATTGAAAGTTCATGCATTATAATACACCATCCTTCAAATTACAGTATTTAATAAAAAAACTTGTTAATTAATATTTATACATTTAAATTGATTATCTATCATAAAATTGAACTTAATTTTCAATATATTCTTTTTAGCTTATAGAATATATCTATGAAATACTTATTAATAAAGTTAGCAAAATATGGAACAGTTAACTTCATTACCCTATGAACTCATTAAATAATTGAAATTACAATTTTAATTACATCATAGGTTAATTTCATAATATTAAAAGTTTTACTCCAAAAAACATATAATTACTCGGAAAGTAGATATGTAACTAAAGTAAGTAGTTGTATTAAATGAAGTACAATGATTTAAAGCATATTCAATATATTCATAGTATTAGTTTTACCCCATAAACATATAAATAAATAATTTCCGCTCAAATAGAGAAAGATAAATATTAATTAACCAAGTATGCTAAATACATGTAAATTTTAACTATATTCATAGGCTAATTCCATAGTATTAGTTTTACATCTATTGTAAACATATAGTTAGTAATTTCTTTAAAAATGGATAATTAATTAAGTTAACTAATTATACTAATGAAATGCAAGTGAATTTTAATTACATTCAAAAGTTAGTTTCATAGTATTAGTTTAACACGAGTTGTAAATATATAATTAAATAATTTCTCTTGAAAAATAAAGTTAAATAGATTAATCTATTATATCCATAAAGTATAGGTGATTTTAATGATTATAGGTGGATCCGCTTCACAAAAATTAGCTGCAAAGATTGCAAAAGAACTTAAATGCCCATTAATTCCAATAGAAACTAAGAGATTCCCAGACGGCGAACGATATATACGTATAAAAGGAAAAGTTGATGAAGAAGTGATTGTTGTTCAATCAACTGGTTATCCTCAAGATGAAAATTTAATGGAACTTTTTTTAATTCTTAAAAATTTAAAGAGCATGGGCGTTAAAAAAATAAAAGTTGTCATTCCTTATTTTGGATATGGGCGACAAGAAAGACGTTTTAAAAGTGGAGAAGCAGTTTCAGCTGTTATAGTTGCAGACCTACTTGAAGCTGCTGGTGCCGATGAAATATTCTGTATAAATTTACATGAAGAAAATATTAAGGAATTTTTCCATATCCCCGTACATAACCTATCTGCAATGAAACCTATTGCAGATTATATCAAAAAAACCATCAATAATCCAGTAATAGTTGCACCAGATAAAGGCGCTTTTGGATTTGCCAAAGAAATTGCTGAAATTTTAGGTTGCGAATATGATTATCTTGAAAAAACAAGGTTATCCCCAGAAGTTGTAGAAACAAAACCAAAAAATCTTGATGTTAACGGGAAGGAAGCTGTTATAATTGATGATATTATAAGTACTGGTGGTACAATAGTTAATGCTGCAAAGATTTTAAAAGAGCATGGAGCAACAAAAGTGATCGTATCGTGCGTTCACCCAGTACTCGTTGAAGATGCATTGCTTAAAATATTTGCTGCAAATGTGGATGATGTAATTGCCACAGATACTCTCCGCTCTGATGTGAGCCTGATTTCTGTAGCTCAACTTGTTGCTAATGCAATTAAATAAAAAAAATTATTTTTAATTATTTTTATTTAGAATAAATAAATGTTAATTCGATTTGATAGATAAAATGGTTATTATTTTCCGGATTTACCAATAGTTTTCACCGGTTTTGAGCTTTTAAAGTCTTTATGATTGATAGTTTTATTTTCCAAAGCATCAAGTATGTATCGTGGCTTATTTCCATATCTTTTAGTATAATACTTGATTTTTTCATTATCAGCGTCTTTGAAGTGATTCTTTACTATTTTTATTGTATCTTCCTTTGAGTAAGATATTTCAACCACTTCAAAAAAGATCTTTAAAATTAAAGAAATTATTTTAGAGAAAATACTAAAATCTGTGATTAAATCATATTTATATCCCTTTATTCTAACAGCCCAGGTGGTATGTACAACTAAATTTATTTTGAGCAAGTTTCTCCTATTTATTATATACTGAAATAGTATAATCAAATAAAATGGAATTGACTTTAAACCTTTATTTTTTATCCATCCTCCAAGTCCAATCTTTTTTTCATTTAAAGATTCAGAATCAAGTATTTTATCTGCAACCAGTACAACATCATAATTTGAAAATTCATTGAATATTTCTTCCTTTGTTTTAACATCAAAATCTTTTTTTATTCCATTTATAAGTTCTTTATAAACACTTAATGAACCTTTTTCTGTGTTGTTTAAAAATAAAACAGGTTCATAATAATTTAAATTACGGTTTTTTAAAGCTTTATAAATGTTAGATGATTTACCTGTCCCTGGAGAACCTATAACTAAAATGATCCTCCCTTTATCATGTTTTAATTCTTCAAATTTTTTATATAATTTTAAAAAGGAATCAGTTACCACAAAATCGTCGTTATCCTTTGAAGAAATTATCTTATGATCTTCCATAAGTATTATATTAATTTTTATTATTAATATTTTATTTGTAATTAACATCAAAATATAAATACAGCTTTAATAGTTTTAGTTATTAATATGATTTTAAAAGAGTAAATAACTATTATTTTAGATTTTTAGTTTAATTAAAAGAATAATTTATAAATATTGCTTTTTCAAACCATAATTAATAATAAAAATAAGAAATATATTATTAGTACAACAGATTTGAAAAAGGTGAAGATAAAATGATTAACTGGAAAGTTATAGTTATTGGAGTTATTTTAGCAATAATATTGAGTATATTCTTTGGAGCTGGAGGGGGAATAATTGGCTTTTTAGGTATGCTTATAGCCGGTATAGCAGTTGGCTATATGGTTGATGTAAACATGAAAAATGGGGCTATTCATGGAGCAATTACTGGAGTAATTACAGGCATAATTTTGACAGTAGTAACTATAATACTATCTTTGGTTATTAGCGGGTCAATGGGAGCAGCATTAGGATTGAGTGCAATTGCTGAACTCATAGTATCCATAATTATATTTACAATCCTTGGAGCAATCGGAGGAGTTATAGGTGCCATAATAACTGAAAGATTATGGGGAACTATTCTAACAAGAGGGGATAATACAAGAATAGCTTCAACAGAATCTCCAAAAGAAATGAAACCCAAAATTGGATTTACAAGAGAAAACATCTCAAAATGTTTATGTTCTCAGTGCCCAGTTCAGGCTGAAAGTGAATGTGCACAAACAAAAATGAAAATGCTGCAGGAATCTATGAGAGGCATGAGTCCAGAACCTTCAGATGTTCCAGGCGTATACTGTGCAACAGGAACAGCAGCATGCAGCGACCTTGATCCGAGTAAAATGTGTAACTGTCCTAACTGTGATGTGTTCAAAGAGAATAATTTAGCACAAAGAGAACCAGGGGAGTATTTCTGTCAAAAAGGGGCTGCAAAATAAGCATTTAAAATAAATATATAAAAATTGGCCAAAATACGTTAAAAAATAGAATTTAATAAAAGTGAAACTAAATTCACTTTTTATTTGCAGGCTCCATATTTGCAGACTTGCCTTTTATTTTACATCTGCTCATTATAGATAAGACTTCGCTTGCATTCTCTTCAGGAATTTCAACAAATGAAAATTTGTCAAAAACATCTATTTTACCAATTATTTTGCTTGAAAGTCCTGTTTCTTCAGCAATTGCCCTAACTATATCCTTTGCTTTTACCCGCTGCTTACGTCCAACATTCATAAAGAACCTTACCATTCCAGGACTTGCACCAGTATCTCCAAAGCCTTCATCTACAGATTCTTTTTGATCGTTTTTACTCATAACCATTTTTAGAAGAGCTGCAGCTATTTCAATAGATGTATAATCTTCTTTAATTAGTCTTTCAACTTTATTGGTGTAGTCATCCAGATTTTCTGTGTTTATGACGTGTTTTATATCATCTAAGAACATGTTTGTCTTGATTTTTTTAACATCACTGATAGATGGGATCCTATGCTGTTCAATTTTTGTTTTGGTGAATTTTTGTATATCTCTAAGTTGGTAAATCTCTCTACCTGAAGCAAATGTGAATGCACGACCTGATTTACCGGCACGACCTGTTCTACCAATCCGGTGTACATAATATTCATCATCATTAGGCACGTCGTAGTTAAATACAGCTTCCACGTCACCTACATCAATCCCTCGTGCTGCAACATCTGTTGCAACTAGAATCTCTATCTGGCCGGATCTAAATTTTGCCATGACCCTATCCCTCTGTCCTTGAGTCATATCTCCGTGGAGTCCATCTGCAAGATATCCCCTTACTTGAAGGTGAGTTACAAGTGTGTCTACCCTTCTTTTGGTATTACAGAATACTAAAGACAGTTGAGGGTTGTATATGTCTATTAAACGTGATAACAGTTCTAATTTCATTTTTTCTTTAACTTCAAAGTATATCTGCTGAATTTCAGGAACTGTCATTTGCTGGTGAATAACCTTCAAAAATTCTGGATTATTCTGATATCTTTTAGTTAAATTCAAAATTGCTTTAGACATGGTTGCAGAAAAAAGGAGAGTCTGTCTGTCTTCAGGCATGTCCTGTAAAACTGTTTCTATATCTTCCCTGAATCCCATATCAAGCATTTCATCTGCTTCATCAAGAACCATGATTTTGACGTTGTTCATTTTCAAAGTTCCACGCCTCATATGGTCCATTACACGTCCCGGAGTACCAATAATAATCTGTACACCTTTTTTAAGGGATTTAATCTGTCTTTCAATTGGTTGACCACCGTAAATTGGTAACACATTGAGTTTTCTCATATACTTTGAAAGCTTTCGGAGCTCTTCTGCTACCTGAATTGCAAGCTCTCTGGTAGGGCACAAAATTACGGCTTGTAAACTTTTGTTATCTGGATCTACCCTTTCTAAAGCAGGAATTCCAAATGCTGCTGTTTTTCCTGTTCCTGTTTGGGCCTGTCCTATAACATCTTTTCCATCTAATATATATGGAATTGCAAGGGATTGGATTGGGGTTGCTTCTTCAAATCCCATATCTGCAATGGCGCGTTTGATCTCATCTGAGAGATCTAAGTCAAAAAATCTTAATTTTTCCATCTTTATCGTTCCTTTTTTTCTATTTATAATTAATTAAGGTAAATATTAAAATGCGTATAATCAAAATTAGCATAACAATAATTTATCCTACTATACTTTTATGATATTTGTAATTCAATCCATTTAAAATAAAGATTATTTTAAATTTAAAAATAAATGAAAGGAAATTTCCTTTCAAGATTCAATTTAATGAGTTGTTGGGTTTTGTAAACCTATGTTAGGTACCATATTGGTGATCTTCTGCATTCTATCAAGAAGACCTTTTTTATCTTTTCCAAGTAATGCATGTTCCAATACGTCACTCATGTTTTCTACAGGAATTATTTCAATTTTATCTTTGTATTTTTCCTCAATCAAAACATCACTCATATTTGATTTAGGTATTAAGACCTTTCTAATTCCTGATTCTGCTGCAGCTTCAATTTTACCAGTCACTCCACCTACAGGGAGAACATCTCCTCTAACACTTAAGGAACCAGTGAGTGCAACTGACTGGTCTACTGGAATATTTTCAAGAGATGAAATTACTGCGGTAGCTACTGAAACACTTGCACTATCCCCTTCAACACCTTCATAGGACTGCAGGAACTGTATGTGTATATCATAGCTAGATATATCTGTTCCAGTATGCTTTTTAATTAAAGCACTGACGTTTTGAACAGCTTCTTTGGCAATTTCACCAAGTTTACCTGTTGCAATAATTTTACCTTCTTCTTTACTTTGGGCAGGAGCAGCTTCTGCAACTATTGGAAGAATTATACCACTTCTATCCCCAATTACTGCAAGACCATTTACAGTACCTATTTTACCGCCTACAGATTCAAATACTTCGTATTGTTTCCTTTGGCCAATGTAACGATCTGCAATTTGCTGTTCAAGTGTCCTTGCAAGTTTTTTAGCATTCAATACATGCTCTACAGTGACATTATCTGCACCTTCTCCTTTTGCAATGTCACCAGCAGCCCTTACAAGGCCACCTAAATCTCTTAATCTTAAGGTAAGTGTATCTTTTTTACCAGCTCTTCTTTGAGCTTCTCTTATAATTTCAGCAACCGCTTCTCTACTGAAGTGAGGTATCCTGCCGTCTTTTTCAACTTCTTGAGCTACAAATTGAACTAATTTATCTCTATTTTCTGGGGTGTCAGGCATTGAATCTTTCATAAAGACTTCATAACCATATCCACGTATCCTTGATCTAAGTGCTATGTGCATCCCTTCAAGTACTTTGAGGTTTCCAGATGCTACAAGTACGAAATCACATGGAACTGCCTGAGATCTAACCATAGCCCCACTACTTGTTTCACTCTGCCCGGTTATTGAATATTTTTTCTCCTGCATGGCAGTTAATAACTCTTGTTGAGTTTTCATATTCATGGTCCCGATTTCGTCTACGTAAAGTACACCTTTGCTGGCTTTGTGGATCATTCCAGCTTCGACACGTTCATGTGCAGGAGTTCCTAATCCTCCTGATTGATATGGATCGTGTCTTACATCACCTAAAAGAGCCCCAGCATGTGCACCTGTTGCATCGATGAAAGGAGCTACAATGTTGTTTTCATTGATTACAAGGAGCTTAGGAATCATAACTGTAGTTCTGGGCTTTATTTGCAGAAGTGCAACGAAAACAATTGCTGCTGCTATTAAAGCCATGAAAAACTGGTTCACTACAAATCCCACAATTAATATGAATGAGATTATGATCATTGTAAACATATTCTTCCTTTCTTCCTGGGATTTTGCTTTTGCTTTATAATTTGTAACAATTTTCTTACCTTCACCAGCAGGCATAGTTCCAATTAGAGGGTTATGA
>JAEZKE010000133.1 GCA_023436175.1 Methanobacteriota archaeon | reverse complement strand
GCTTTATCGTTTATCAAAATGTTGGCATTGGTGAACTTTAAAATGATATCATCGCTCATGACTACCCCGTGCAAAGCTTTTTGTATGTATATTTATAACATCATATTATAATATTAATCTAATTTAATTCACAAAATTAACTTAATCAATTAAAATATCATATTGAAATACACTTAAGATAAATCGTTTAAAGGTGATAAAATTTGCCAAGAATTATAAAGTTTATATTTTTCCTCTTACTTTTTGGAATAATTTTTGAAGCAGGACTTTTAAGCTCATATACTATAGTAACTTCCCAACCCCCTGATGTTGGAAAAGTTATAGATATGCAGGTTAGTAAATTAACTGCTATTTGGGACAGTATTGGTATAGGTTCAAAAGTGAGCATTACTAAAACATACAACGTTACAAATGTAGATTCGGTTGCAGATGCCCTTAAGGGCAAAGCTAAACTTGATGGAGTTAATATCGATACGATAGCTGCCATAATAGTTAGTTCAAGTGGCAGTAACGTAAATGTAACTATTACAGCAACAGGGTATAAGGAAAATGAAACAACTGCAAACAGTTCGAATACCGCTTTTACAAGCGGACAAATAGTGATAGCTCCAAGTGCGACGTATAATTTGACTGCAACAGCAATTGGGGAGCAGAAGACAAAGGGAATAGCAGTGGATGTTAATACAATTCAGATAACTTCGCTTAAGCAAATAAAATCTTAAAATGCAGAGATGATTAGTTTAAGTTTTAACTTAAACTAAATTAATATTTTATAAAAATTTAATTTTTTAACATGGTGATTCGATGATCAGTGTTATAGGCATAGGACCTTCCCGAGAGGACATGAGTATAAGAGCTTTAAATGCAATTAAGAACTGTGAAGTTATAATCGCTTACAAAGCTTACATAAAACCCATAGAAGACCTGCTTGATGGAAAAGAGATAATTAAAAAGGGAATGGGCGATGAAATAGAACGAGCTGAGATAGCTATACAAAAATCAAGGGAAGGAAAGAATGTTGCAATTATAAGTTCTGGAGATCCTGGTGTTTTTGGGATGGGAAACGTTATTTTCCAGTTAATTGGAAAATACAGTGATATTGAAGTGGAGGTTATACCTGGCATAACTGCAGCGACCTTTGCAGCATCCAAACTTGGAGCACCGCTTCATGATTTTGCAGTTATAAGTTTAAGTGATATTTTGACTCCTTTATCTGAGATTAAAAGAAAAGTGGAGTTTGCATCAAAAGGAGACTTTGTGATTGCTATATACAATCCCATGAGCAAAACGAGGAAAGAACCATTTAATGAAGCTTACAAGGTTTTACTTGAAAATAAAAAACTATCTACTCCCGTGGGAATAGTAAAAAGTGGAGATAATGGAGTAGATACAACAGTAACAACACTTGAAGAACTCAAAAATCATGAAATAAACATGTCCACAACTGTAATTATAGGGAATTCCATGACATATGTCCAGGATGGGTATATGGTAACTCCACGAGGCTATATGATCCGGTCAGATATCCATCCACTTGCTGAAGAATTTTATACACGCTTTTTAGAGGGCGAAATAGTTGAAGGGCCAAATTTAGAATGTGAGTATTATCCATGTCATAAAGATAATGGAGTTTGTACTTTCTGCTACTGTCCATTTTATCCTTGTGGAGACAGTGCCACTGGCGGTAAATGGATAAAAGACAAGGGTGTTTGGAGCTGTGAGGACTGTACATGGATACATAAAAAAGAAGTGGCTGATTGTATCTTAGAAAAATTCCCTGAAATTGTTAAGGAAGTAGATGACCTCAAAAAAAGAAAAAAGGATCTTTTGAAGCTAAGACGGGAATGCATTCAAAAGGTAGGATAATTTAGCCTATAAAACCCTTTTATTTTACTATTTTTTGAATTGAATTTGTGGTTTTCAGCTGTTAATAGATAAATTGATTGGTTTTCTAATTATTATTTATATTAGGGTTATGCAGCGTTTTAAAACATATTTTCTAAATTATATTTATTTATAATTGCAGAACTAACTCTTTGAGATATGAAATTAAATTTTTAACAGCCTGCGAAAAATTTGTCAAATCGAAGATTTGACGCCACTAAAATTAAAAATTTTCCTGGCGTCAAAAAACAGATGGTTTTTTGACAGTCTTCAAAAATTACATTTTTGAGACCCATAAAATCTACGATTTTTTGATGACCGGTGAAAAATCATAGATTTTTCATGGCATGCGAAATTATAAATTTCGTAGTTCAGGAAATTTTCAATTTCCTTCAACGTCAAAATTAAAAATTTTGACAGCAATCGAAAAACTTTCGAAAATCTATGATTTTCGAATGTACAAACACGAAGTGTTTGTCAACTTCGTTTTTCGTGCCACAAAATTCTACGAATTTTTGACGGCCGTCGAAAAATTAAAACTGACAAAAACTTTGTTTTTGTCGCGTCAAAATTTTCAATTTTGACAGATTTTTCGGGCGTCAAAAAACAGATGGTTTTTTGACAGTTAAAAAAATTTAATATTAATTTTAACCATAGTATTAAAAGTGATAAAATGATAAAGATAAAAAGGGCTTATGAGTCATCCAGTGAAGATGATGGATTTAGAATTCTCGTTGATAGAATCTGGCCTAGGGGAGTATCTAAGGAAAAGGCAAATCTTGATACCTGGATGAAAGAGATTGCACCAAGCAATGATTTAAGAAAATGGTTTTCGCACGACCCTAAAAAATGGGAAGAATTTGAAAACAAATATAAAAAAGAATTAAAAGATAAAAATGAGCTAATTAATGAAATAAAGGAAATAGAAAAAGATAAAGGGAAAGTAACTTTAATTTACTCTGCAAAAGATAGAAAACACAATAATGCAGTTGTGCTTGAGCACATACTCAGAAAATTATAGTTATTTTTAGATATAAAACAAAAATCTATTTCGTATCTGTAGCTTGTTGGTGATAGCATGAGTGAAAAAATATTGATAACAAATCTTAAGAGTAAGAACAACATTCAAGATGCTGTATCTGAGGTTAAACCTGATAGGATGATAATTGTATCCTCTAAAAAAGCGAAATTTAGGGATTTTCAAGTTAAAACAGATTATATGAAGGTAAAAAATGAATTTGAAGATATTATCCATAAAGCTAACGGCATTTTAAATGATGAAGATAATTTTTCAATTATAGTTAGACCAGATAGAACTGGTATGTATCTTTTATGGCTTGCTCAAATGCGTTCTATAAATCCCACATGTGTGCTGAGCCATGGAGGCCTTCAACAGTTACCTATTATCCCTGCGGGTGCTCTTGGTGAAAAAGAAAGTGAAATATTGAAATTAGCTGATTGTCATGGATTTATTGATCCTAAATCTATTAATAAAGAATTTGGAATTGCAGAAGACAGCGCAAAAAAATATTTGGAGAAGTTATCTGATTTAGGGATTTTAAAGTATTTTGAAACGAAAGAATTTGAACCTGGCGAGGAAAAGGCGCATGCTTATTACAGTACCGATATTTTAGAAAAGGGAAATGAGACTGAAGACTTTTATTTAATGACAGAGCTTGGAAGAATAATGGTTTATATGACTTTAACCAGTGAATAATAACCTTAATCTAAATTAGAACTAAAAGTTTAAAGATGGAAATAAAGTAAAGATTAATTAAATACTTAATTTTCATCTTCTTTCGTGGTTTCAGGTGTTATGAAATTATCTTAAAAATAAATAAATTTTTAAAGCTCAAGTTTATGGCATAATCAAAAATTTAAGGGAATTTTTGGGCCGAGGAAACTGTCAAAATCATAGATTTTGAAGCATCGAAACGAAGCTAACAAATCTTCGATTTGTGCCATCGGAACCTCTGGTTCCGTGGCCCCGAAAATCTTTGATTTTCAAGGGCTCCAAACCCTTCGGGTTTGAGAGTTTCCTGAGTTTTGCAGGCATCAAAAATTTTCAATTTTCGAATGTTGTCAAAACCGCAGGTTTTGACACAGCAAACACAAAGTGTTTGCATGCTATGTTTCCTACGGCAGCGAATCAAAGATTCGTAAGTTTAAATTTTTGAAAGGTATAGAACTTAAAGCTTAATTTTCATAACATTGTCCAAATCCCTTAAAATCTGTGATTTCGCAGGCCATAAACACTAAGTGTTTATAAGCTTCGATTTGGGCAGTAAATCGAATTAAATATTAATTTCGATAATATTTCGAAATTCAAAGGATTTTGAGAGGTATAAAAATTCAAGGAATTTTTATAACACCGTCAAAGACTAAGACAGAATCTCCTTCCATGAACGCGCCTAAACTCCCCTCTTTCTCATAAACACTTATTTTAAGATCTCCACCTGGAAGATGTACTAAGACATCGTTATCAAGTTTTCCAAGTTTAAATCCGGCCAGTACACATGAAGTAGCTCCAGTACCGCATGCAAAGGTTACACCAGCGCCGCGCTCCCATGTGATCATGTCTATTTCATTTTCACTTAATATTTTTACAAAATGCACGTTAATTTTTTGTGGAAATGCTTCATGGGTTTCAATTACAGGGCCCATTTCATTTAAAGGCACATCCTCAAGATTATCAGTAAATATTACAGCGTGGGGATTTCCAACACTTACAGCACTCATTTTAAGTGGATTTCCATTTACAATTAATTCCTCATCAAGGAATTCTTCTTTGTCACTTGTCATTGGAATTTCAGAAGTTTTGAAGGTTGCATTACCCATATTAACTTTTGAAGATGTTACTTTCCCATCTTTGATGGTTAATTCAACTTTCTTGGTTCCACCGAGTGTTTCAACATTTATCTCTTCTTTATTGATGATCCCTTTGTCATATATGAACTTAGAGAAACATCTTATCCCGTTTCCGCACATTTCAGCTTCAGATCCGTCTGAATTAAAGATTCTAAACCATATATCTTCAGATGTGGATGGAGTAACGAATATAACTCCGTCAGCTCCAATTGAAAAACCACGCCTGCAGAGTTCTGCAGTAATTTCTGATTTTTTATCCTCTGGAATAATTTCTTCATTTGTTTCATCGATTACAATGTAATCGTTTCCAAGCCCGTGCATTTTTGAAAATTTAATTTCTTTTAAACTCATTACTTAAGCCTCATTAAATTATGATAGTATATCTAGAGCTTTTTATAGTGTGATATGAATTTTATCCTGGAATAACTTCATATTACATTAAAAGCTCCTGATTGTAGTAATTTTCTATTTTAAAAGTCTTACAGGTACATTTTGTTTTGCAAGAACGTCTGCAAAGGTTTCTCTTTCCCTTATAACTTCGCTTTCACCATCAGTTACAAGCACTTCAGCAGTTTTTGGGCGTGAATTGTACTGTGATGACATTGAAAATCCGTATGCTCCAGCATTTAAGATCGCGAGAACATCTCCTTCTTCAATTTCAGGTAATGGTCTGTCCCTTGCAAATAAGTCTCCAGATTCACATACATTTCCGGCAATGTCTATATTCTGGGTATTTTCTGCCTCTGGTTTGTTTGCAACCACGATGTGGTGGTATGATCCGTACATTGAAGGGCGTAAAAGCGTGTTAAAACCAGCATCTACACCTGCAAATTTTCTGTAGCTCTGTTTTATGGTGTTTACTTTTGTAAGGAGTGTTGAAGCGTTTCCAACTATATATCTACCTGGTTCTAGGTACATTGTAGGTTTTCCAAGGTTGTACTCGTTTAATTTATTTTTAAAGAGGCCTACAATTTCTTTTGAGAAGTGGTCTATGTTTAATTTATTTTCATGTGGCTCGTATGGAATTCCAAGTCCGCCACCGAAGTCTATAAATTCAAATTTGACTCCAGCTTCTTCGTGTACTTTTCCTGTAATATCCATCAGGGTTTCAACTGCAAGCATGAATGGTTCTGGGTCAAGTATTCCAGATCCTATGTGGGTGTGGATTCCAACTGGTGCAAATCCAAGATCTTGCGCTAAGCTGTAAACATCAGCTGATTCTTTTTCCATTACACCGAATTTGGATAGTTCGCCACCAGTTATACAGTGTTCGTGGTGTCCAGCACCGACCATTGGGTTTACTCTGAATGATATTCTAACTTTTTCAGGGTCAGTTAATTTAGATAACCTTTTAAGGGCTGAAATTGAATCCAGGTTGATTGTAACACCTGATGATACTGCGAATTTAAGTTCTTCGTCAGTAACGTTGTTTCCTGTGTATAAAATTCTTTCAGGTTCAAACCCAGCAAGGAGAGCAGTGTATACTTCTCCAGGGGATACTGCGTCAATACAACTTCCTTCCTGTTCTAGTATTCTCATTACTGCAAGGTTTGTGTTAGCTTTACAGGCGTAGAATATTTTAAAGTCTTCGTACTGGCTGGAAAATGCGTTGTACAGCCTGTTGTAATTATCTCTTATTTTCATCTCGTCTATAACGTAAAGGGGAGTGTCATATTTTTCTGTGAGTTCTACAGCATCTGCTCCACCGATGCTTAAATTTCCTTTTTCATTTGTTTTAAGATCAAATTGCATTTATAATCCTCCAAAAACCACAGGTTTTTGATAACTTCCAAAATTTTTGTTAAAAAATCTTGGGGGTTCTAAAATTGTTAGTTTGTCAACTTCAACTTCGATTTTGGAATTCCAAAAAAGAAGTAAACATTAAATTTATTCTCTTCCTACTATAAAAAGTGTTTTATGTTTGAGTTGAAAAAGTGGAAAATTAACTTGAATTTATGATATTTTTTGAAAAATGTAGTTTAAAAAACAGGTAATATAGAACAAAAGTTAAAAATGGAGATAATCCATTTTTAAGAAAGGTCACTTAAAATAGTCTCTAAAACACATGTAATGGTGTCTATCTGACCTTTATCTATGTTAAGCGGTGGTAAGAACCTTAAAACATTACCTGCTGTACAGTTTATAAGAACACCCTGATCTCTGGCCGTGGTCACGATATTGGAACAGTCGATATCTATTTCCATTCCAATCATTAAACCGGCGCCACGTACGTCTTCAACTATCCCGTACAGTTTTTTCTGCTCGTTAAGTTTGTACATAAAGTAATCTCCCATTTCTTTTGCTTTTTGGGGAAGATTCTCTTCGATTATAGTTTCAATTGACGCTTTTGCGGCGGCACATGCAAGCGGGTTTCCACCGAAGGTTGCTGCATGGTCTCCAGGTTCAAATGCATCTGCTACTTCTTTCTGGGCAAGTACTGCGCCTATTGGGAACCCCCCACCTAATGCTTTAGCAACGGTAGTTATGTCGGGGGTCACACCGAAAAGGTCGGATGCAAACATTTCTCCAGTCCTTCCAAATCCTGTCTGCACTTCGTCGAAGATTAAAAGAACGTCATTTTCATCACAGAGTTTTTTAAGCTCTTTTAAATAACCTTCTGGAGGTACTATAACTCCTCCTTCACCCTGTATAGGTTCGACCAGAACTGCAGCTGTTTCATCACTTATAGTCTCTGCAACTGCTTCAATATCTCCAAAAGGAACATGTGTAAACCCTGGCGATAGCGGTTCAAAACCCTTTTTGTATTTATGCTGGCCGGTAGCTGTAATCATGGCAAGAGTTCGTCCATGGAATGAATTTTCCATGGCTATTATTTCACCGTTTCCTGTAAATTTCCGTGCGAGTTTCACGGCCCCTTCATTTGCTTCTGCACCGCTGTTACAGAAGAATGCTTTATCGTGCGGGGAGACCTCAGTAAGCAGTTTTGCTAATTCTACCTGTTCCTGTGTATAATAGATGTTGGAACAGTGAATCATTTTTTTAGCCTGGTTACAGATGGCCTCTACAACCTTTGGATGTGAATGTCCTACGTTGTTTACGGCAATCCCTGCAAAACAGTCAATATATGTTTTACCTTCCACGTCCCAAACTACAGATCCCTGTCC
>JAEZKE010000109.1 GCA_023436175.1 Methanobacteriota archaeon | reverse complement strand
GAATGGCACCATCCGCTAATATTGGGGATGATAATGGATTATTTGAGCCAGTACATGGTTCTGCCCCGGATATTGCAGGAAAAGGTGTTGCTAACCCTGCCGCTATGATCTTATCGGCTTGTTTAATGCTTAATTTCCTGGGAGAACATCAGGAGGCATTTAAGCTGGAAGAAGCTTTGATAAAGGTTCTGGAACAGGGAAAATATCTTACACCTGACCTTGGAGGAACATCCACTACTGAAGAGATGGCCAGAGCAGTCCGCGAAATTTTCGAAAAATAGTAAAGTAACTATCATAAGTTCCTGAAGGAATATTTAAGTCCATGAAGGACGGCGAAAAGAGGGCATAGTAACTTTTATATGTCCCTCTAATCATAATTTCACAATAAGAAAGGGTTAATAAGAACAGGCTTAAGACTGTTTTGACACTGGTTTTTATTAAAAACTGGTTTATAATTATTGATTCGAACCGCCCTTTTTCAGCATTTAAATGCTGTTTTAGACGTTCATGACTTTTTTAGAGGTGTATAAAATATGAAAACCACCATTAGTGTGATAAAAGCAGACGTTGGTAGTATAGCAGGACACGGATTAGCTCACCCCGCAATATTAAAAAAATGTGAAGAGATCTTAGCAAAAGCCAAGGAAGAAGAGCTTCTTATTGATTATTATGTGACCAATTGTGGTGACGACACCGAACTTATAATGACCCACAAACAGGGTGAAGAAAACGAAGAAATTCATAAATTAGCATTTAATGCATTTATGGAAGCAACTTCAATCGCAAGAGAATTAAAACTGTATGGTGCCGGCCAGGACCTTCTCTCAGACACATTCTCAGGAAACATCAAAGGAATGGGCCCTGGTGTAGCAGAGATGGAATTTAAAGAAAGGCCAAGTGATCCTGTAGTTGTTTTCTGTTGTGATAAAACAGAACCTGGTGCGTTTAATCTGCCTATTTTTAGAATGTTTGCAGACCCTTTTAACACAGCAGGGCTTGTAATAGACCCTTCATTACACAATGGATACAAATTTGAAATATTCGATGTAATGGAACATAAAAAAGTTATAATGAACTGTCCTGAAGAGATGTACGATGTACTTGCACTTCTTGGATCAATAAGCAGATATGTAATAAAACGTGTTATAAGAAAAGATGACAACGAAATAGCAGCTGCAGTAAGTACAGAAAGATTAAACTTAATGGCTGGAAAATACGTTGGTAAAGATGACCCTGTTGCAATTGTAAGGGCACAGTCAGGATTCCCTGCTGCTGGAGAAGTTGTAGAACCATTTGCATTCCCACACTTGGTTGGCGGATGGATGAGAGGTTCACATAACGGCCCATTAATGCCTGTATCTCAGGAAGATGCTTACCCAGTAAGATTTGACGGCCCTCCACGAGTTATGGCTCTTGGATTCCAGATTGCAGATGGTGAATTAGTAGGACCTGCGGACATGTTCGATGATCCTGCATACGATCCTGCAAGGAAACAAGCAGCAGAAATAGCAACTTACATGAGGAGACACGGTCCATTTGAACCACATAGGTTACCTGCAGATGAAATGGAATACACAAGTCTTCCTGGTGTAATGGAAAAATTAGAAGGCAGATTTGAGGATATCGATTAATTTATTCTCAATTATTTTACTTTTATTTTTAATTTTAATTTATTAATTATTAAATTCTCTTTTTAAACATATTTGTGCAGAATTTCCACATATCTATATTTTTGGACTATTTATTCAAGCATTTACTTTGTAATGGTAAACGTTGATTAGTATCAAATTATTATAATCTAAGATTATTCAATTAAATCATAATTTATTTTAAAGAAACTACAAAATAGTATAAACTTAATCTAATAATCTGGTGAGGAGGGAGTAAAAGTAAAAATCGATCATTACAACTTCAAGGAGATATTTGATAAATCCCCCATAGGAATTCTTTTTTACAATAAAGAAGGCGATTTAATCGATGCTAATCAGTCAGCACTGGAAATTAATGGAGTTTCTTCATTAGATGTTTGCGGAGAACTTAATTTATTTGATAATCCTATTATTGCTTCAAAAAAGGAAAAATTACTTGAAGAAGGATTAATTAAATTCCGTGATGATTTAGATTTTGAAAATATGAGGAAAAATGGTTTTAATACTAAAAAGTCAGGAATATTTTTTATTGAGTGGATTGTTTCTGTTGTTGATTCTGGATTTTTAGTGCAGATACAAGATATAACTGAACGTAAAAAATCTAAAGAAATTCTTCAAAGTGAAAAGAGATATAAACGTTGGTTTGAGGATGATTTAACTGGGGATTTTATTGCAACTCCTCAAGGTGAAATTATTGAATGCAACCCTGCATTTGCAGAAATTTACGGCTTTGATAACTGTAAAAAAGCCGTCAAATCAAATATTTGTAAGTTCAACCGTGATGATTGGGTTAATTTGATTACTTCATTGAAAAATGAGTATAAAATCTATGATCATCAAAGCTGGCACAGGCGACCGGATGGAAAACAAATTCATGTTGTTGCTAATGTTGTTGGGATTTTTAATGATTCAGATGAACTAGTTCAGGTTAAAGGATATGTATTTAATGATACTAAACGTAAAAAAGCTGAAGAATCCCTTAAAGAGAGCGAAGAGAAGTACAGACTCCTTTTTGATGAGGATTTAACTGGGGATTTTATTGCAACTCCTCAAGGGGAAATTATTGAATGCAACCCTGCATTTGCAGAAATTTACGGCTTTGATGATTGTAAAATAGCTCTTACGTGGAATATTTTGGAATCTAACCCATTTGATTGGCCTTACATGGTTACTCGTTTGAAGAGAGAGCGTAAGATACAGGGTTATCAAAGCTGGCAGAGAAGATCTGATGGTATGAGAATTCATGTTGTTGCTAATGTTGTTGGGATTTTTAATGATTCAGATGAACTAGTTCAGGTTAAAGGATATGTATTTGATGACACTGAACGTAAAAGTGCTGAAGAAAGGCTCACTAACAGTAAGCGTCAAATAATGGAAATTTTAGATAGTATCCAGGATAATTTCATTGCATTAAACCACTACTGGAATTTTATTTATGTAAATAGGTGTGCAGCAGAATACTTTGATGTTGAAGCGGATGATCTTATAGGGCAAAATCTATGGGAAAGGTTCCCTGAACTTGTAAAAACAAAGTGTGAAAATATATTTCGCAGGACAATGGAAAATAATGAGATCCAATACTTTGAAGCGCCAAGCGTACATAAAAATGGGAAATGGTTTGATTTTAGTGTTTACCCCTCAAGGGAGGGAATATCTGTTTACTGGAGAGATATCACGGAACGTAAAAAACTGGAAGAAGATAAATAAACCATTTTAAAATAAGCTAAAATCTAATTAATGAATTTTAGTGGTTATTTTCTAATTTAAGCTATAACGTCAACTGGAACTTTTGCATTCCTTACCACTTTTTCAGCTGTACTTCCAAGAAGGAATTTTTCTAGTCCATGTTTACCTGATTTTCCAATTACTATCTGATCTACATTTTCTTCTTCTGCAGTTTTAAGTATAACCTCAGCAGGTTTACCATTTTTAATCATGGTAATAAGATCAACGTTTTTACATTTACCTGCACATTTTTCTTCTTCTATTTTAGATTTAAATTTTTCAACAGCTTCTTTTCCTTCTATCTGCAATTGTTCATCTAATTTATCTCTTAGATCTTTTTGTGGAAGTGCATATTTATAATAATCGTCAATTACGTAGAGAACAATGATATCAGCACCATCTAAACCTGCCATTGAAATAGCTTGTTCTCCTGCTTTTTCCGCCTGTTGGGAGTTATCCGTAGCTAATAATATTTTCTTATACATGATTTTTCCTCTAATATTATTTATTTAACTATCAGCTCTTTAATACACAATTTAAATCTTAAAAAATAAAAAAAATTTGTAGAATTTTATATTCTACATTTTAAACATTTTTTTATCCTATGAATGGTTTGGCTAAGGTCAGCATCACGATTATGGTCAGAATAATTCCGATTATAACTAAGGGTAATCCTGCCTTAAAAATCTCTTTAATGTTAATATACTTGGTTCCGTACGCCATTGCAACTGTTGGATCCGCCATTGGTAACATGAACGATAAGGAACATGCTATTGCAACTGGAACTGCATAAATTCCAATAGGTTGCCCCTGTGCTTGTGCTAAAGTTACTGCTATTGGCACTAAAATCGCGGATAATGCGATATTGGACATTACTTGAGTTATAGTAACTGCTATAACCATAAGCACGATCATGATGACTACTGTTGATGCGTTGCTACCCATTAAACCTATGATGAGTTGTACCAGCCAGCCTGCTGCTCCAGTGTTTAGCAATGCTGCTCCGAGTGAGAGTGCTCCTCCAAAGAATATTATGAGACCCCAATCCACACCGATTTGCGCGTCCTGCCAGTCGATTACTCTGAATGCGAATAATAGTACTGCACCGATTAATGCAACTGAGTAACTGTTAAGTCCGGTGTAATTTGTCGTGACCCATAAAAGTATGGTGAATAATAGTATTCCTAAAGTGAGTTTCTCCATTCTGCTCATAGGGCCTAACTCTGCCATTTTGGAATTTATGGTGTCCATTCCACCTACTATACCTTTGATTTCTGGTTTGTATATAAAACCTAACCATTTCCAAATTATAATTAGTAATATTATTGCAAGTGGAAATCCAAAGATCATCCAGTTTACAAAAGGAATGTGTGTGTAAGCTGCAGCCATCAAGTTTGGTGCAGTTCCTATTTCTGTACCGAACCCACCTGCAAGTGAACCAAAGGATCCACCGATGACCATAGCTTTGGCAAAATTACTGCCTCCTTTTTCTGGGTCATTTACACCCATTAAGGGTATGATCTCTTTTATAATTGGAAGTAACATAGCATATGCTACAACATTCTCAATAAACGCTGAAAGTATTCCAGTTGAGAAAACAACTACAAAAAGACTTCTATCAGGAGTAGTACCTAGTTTGTTAAGCAGTGTAAATGTAAAACGCTGTGCCAGTCCACTTTTACGTATAGCTTCTGCTATAATGAATCCCCCAATCATAAGGAAGATTATACCATTGGCGAAACCAACAACTGCACTGGTAAAATCAGCAACACCAATTATGGGCTGAATAAAAAGCAGTAATAAAGACGTCACTGCTAAATGTAATGCTTCAGTGACCCACATGATTATGGCGAAAATCAGAAGTGCAAGTGCTGCGTGCCCTGCAAAGCTTAAGCCAGGTGTAGGAATAAGCATCATGACTATAAAGAGGAGTATAGCCAAAGGAAATCCTAAAACCTTTAAATTTATGTTCGTTTTAATGCCTCCAAATCTTCGATTTGGGGTTCAGGAAATTCATAGAATTTTAGAAAATACTACGTATTTTCTAACTTCCAAAAACCTTTGGTTTTTGAGAATTTCCTTCAACCTCCAAAAAAATTTTCTATTTTTAGGGGTCCTCGAAATTCTCTGAATTTTGATGACCTCCAAAAATTTATTTTTGGGTTCAGGAAACACAGCTAACAGACAATATGTGTTTGTGCTGTCGAAAACATTGTTTTTGACGCCCCAAAAATCAAAGCATGCAAAAACCTTTGGTTTTTGCTGTGTCGAAATTGGAAATTTCAACAGATTTTCGAGAGCTCCAAAATCCATAGGATTTTGAGAGTTTCCTTCATCCTCCTAAATTTTAACAGATAATTTACTGATATTTCTACAATATATACTTGATTCATAATGATTAATCATTTAAATTACTGAATTTTTTTTCAAATTGAGTATATTATAGAGCTAACTTATTTGGTATAATATATAATATTGAAATAATAATACAAAAATTATGGGGTAGTTTGTTGGTATTACATGTTAAAAGTGAGATACACGCTAAAATTATACTATTTTGAATTGAAATAATATTTAATGAAGTTTTGATTAAATTTAAAAAAATAGTTTTATAAATATTAAATACATTTATTTTTAATCTGAAAATAATTTAGAAGGATTTTGAATGCACATTTTGTTTATATGTTTCTCTTTGATTCCATATTCAATCATAAAATTTATAAACATTTTCATTCCTTCAACAGGTACAGGATTATGAGCTTGACCAAAATCAGTTGCCATTATACAATTTTTATATCCTGTTTCATTAATTGCATCTGCAATTACCTTTGGATCTAAATTGTCATGCTTTTCCATGCATGCAACAAAGCAGTGTTCGAGATAAGCATATCTGGACATTTCTTTTTGTTCATCAATAGTTGCACCCACCACCCTTGTTAATGGATGATTGATGATTATTTTTTTAATTTTAAAGCTTTTTGCATAATCAAGGAGTGGAAATATATCTTCAGGCTTTAAATGACCTGTAGCTAAAGTTAAATTATTTTCTGAAATAATATGGAGAATATTTTCTATATTTTCATAATTTATAGAAATATTTGGAGCTGAAATAGTTGGAAACCATATTATTTTACCACCAAGTTCAGCAGTAGTTCTAACAGCATCTGAATTTAATCCACCAACGCTTGAATTTAGACATATACCTCCAATCACTTTAAATTCCGATATTTTTTCTGCAATTTTGGCTCTTCCTGCAGTGGATTCGACATGGGATTTTATGACAATTGCCTGCATTTTTTCTTGTTTTGCTTCATATGCAGTTTCAATGTCATTTAATACCCGTGGCTTAATATCTGGAGCAGTATGAATATGGGTATCTATAAAATCTTCAAGCGGATATTTGTTTTTTGAATCTTCCATAAAAATCCTTTTAAAAATTAATAAGTGATTTTGAACAGGTTTTAAATATTTATACTTCCGCAAATACTTATTTAGCACTTGTTTTCTTTCTTACTTCTTCATAAAGGTTATTTCCATTTGAATCCATCGCAACGATTAAAGGGCCGAAATCTTTAACTTCAAGTTCCCACATGGCCTCAGGAATTCCTAAATCAAGCCAATTAACTCCTTTTACTTTGTTAATTGATTTAACATATAATGCGGCACATCCCCCAACTGCTGCTAAATATACAGCATCATTTTCCACAAGTGCATCTGCAGTTTTATTATCCATTCCCCCTTTTCCAATTATGGCGCTTATTCCTAATTTTAAAACATCAGGTTGATAAGGATTCATCCGCGTACTTGTTGTAGGACCTACCGCGACAATTTTATGATCTGTGTCTCCATTTGTTTCTATAGTTTTTATTATAGGTCCTGCATGGAAAATAACTGCACCTTCAAGGTTTACAGGTGAACCTTCTTTTAATATTCTTTGATGAGCTCTGTCCCTTGCAGTGTAAATAGTGCCGGATATATATACAATATCTCCCACTTTCAATTGTTTTGTTTCTCCTCTTGAAAGTGGTGTTTTAAGTTTTACATTCATATATTCACCCATATAATATTTTGACATTCATTTTTTTCTATTTTTTAGAGAATATTCTAAGTTTTTATATTATTATTAGTGTATAATCCTATTTTTTGGTATAATTTGTAAAAATAGTATTTTTTTTCACCTTAATTTACTTTTTGAAACGATAATGTTATTTATATAAATAGTTATAATAGCTATTTACTATCTTGAATAAATTAGATTTTGAGGTTGATTATGTCCAGTGAAAATAAACTTGTAAGTCTTACAAAATATATTATGACACTTCCACCAACCAGAATTTCACTCTTTAGTATGGTGTTTTTAAGTTTTATTATAGGTTGCATCGCTTTTTTAATAGCACCTTCAACTCAAGAGTCCATACTTTACAGTATTGTCTATGGTGGTTCAACGGGTTTTTTAATTTTTGGATTGATGTCTATAATGGGTGGAGGTTTAACTCAGCCCATGGTAAACACTTTTAAGGGTAGACACATGAAAATGAAGCAGTCAATGTTTCTTGCCCTTGCTTCCATGATGATAGTTGGGGTTATATATTTAATTGGGAGTGTTGTATCGGTATTCACTGTGAATAATTATGTTCTAAATGCTTTAATATTTGGTTGTGTTATTGCATTTGCTTTTAGAACCCTCGTAATATGGGGTACATCTAATATAAGTCTTATAAAATCTATTGTTATATCTATAGTCCAACCAGCACTTATACTGAGTATGCTTGTGGTTATAACATTTTTAACAAGTGTAACTACAAATATGGGTGACTTTAGTATAATAGCTATCACGGTAAAAATAGTAATAGCCTCTATAATACTGGTAATTGCAGTTTATTCGTTTGTAGCAGTTATAGAATCTCCTATGAGAAAGAATTTAGGAGTGGGTGGTTTAGAACTTTTAAGTCTTGCATTAGCACACATTACAGAAGGTTCTCCAGCTATGGAAACACTATTTGAAGATATAGGTGAGTCAATTGATACTCTAATTGGAGTTTTTAGTTTTAAAGGTAAAAATGGTATTAAAGCAATTTTTTTAGCTCCATGCGTACATCCAGGTCCATTTGGGAATATTGGGGGTGGAAATATGCCTACCATACTTTCAAATAAATTTGAAGTGTTTACGATGGTTTCACATGGACCTTCAACCCATGATTTTAATCCAGTAGCTTCAAAAGAGATAAATAAAATAGAAAAAGTTGTTAAAGATGCTCTAAACAATATGGATTACTCTGAAAGTGCTAGTAAATTCTTTAGAGTTGAAAATGAAGGTGCAGTAATTGGTGCACAGTATTTTGATAAAAATTTATTGATGCTCGCCACATTTGCACCTAATGGATTTGATGATATAGATTTTGGAGTGGGTCTTGCCCTGATGAATCTTGCAAAGGCATCCTGCGAAGCCCAAAATGTTGTACTTGTTGATTGCCACAATAGCTTTAAAGGTGAAGGGGGAAGAATTTTACCTGGTAACAAAGAAGTTTTTGAGCTTATGGGGGCAGTTGAGAAACTTAAAGCTCCTAAACAAGAAAATGGGATTAAAATAGGTTGTAGCAGTGATCCGTTAGATGAACTGGCTAAAGAAGATGGTGTCGGGGAAAGCGGAGTAAAAGTAATAGTTATTGAAGTTGGCGCTCAAAAAACAGCTTACATACTTTTAGATTCAAATAACATGGTTATTGGATTTAGAGATATTATACTGGGGAAAGTTAAAACATTAGGGTTAGATTATGCGGAAGTGATGACCACAGATACTCATTTTGTAAATACAATGTCAGGAGGCCATAATCCTGTAGGTACTAAAATGCAGGATGAAATAATAACTGCTATTTTAAAATGTACTAAAGAAGCCTTAAATGACTTGGAAGATGTTTCAGTTGGTTGTAAAGTGGCTAATATTAAAGATATTAAAACTTTTGGCCCATTAAATGCCACTGAACTTGTAACCACAATTAGCTCTATTGTAGCTGTAAGCAGGATATTTGCACCATTGGTATTTTTACTGGCACTGGTATTCGTATTTATATGGATATTTTACGGGCACTTCTAGTATTATAGAATAATAAAGCTCTTAAAAATCATTTACGACATTAATCAGTGGTTTTTAAAAGTAAAAAATAAAATAAGGAATTTAATTTAAAAAAAGAGATTTTTAATTAATTTAATGCAGGTTTGCAAATATTACCCATACCATGATCCATATAAAGAAGAAAGGAACTATACCGCTCCAGAACCATCCACTTAATCCATTAACCTCTTCTTTTCCAAATAGTCTTTCTGAGAGCTGACCCATTATATAAAGAATGATTAAAGATACTATGACTGCTAATGCTTCATTTTTAAATATTACTCCACTTGATAGTATAAATGAGAGGTAACCTGCTATTATCCCTCCAACTGTATGAATGGAAGCTACTTTTCCATCGGTGTCCATATTTTTCCTCCTTTAATATTCATTTTCTAATCAACATAATATTTTATTATTTAGATTGTTTTTTATTCATTGTAAATACATTAATTCATTAATCGATGAATTTTAATTCATGTTCTAACAAATATACATAAAGTATTTAATTAGAAAATTCTTTATATACTTTGGTGGGGTTACTAATAAATGTTTTTTTAAGTTACAAATTTTAAGACTGTATGTTGTGTAAAAGTTATGTTTCATAAATATTGATTAAATTTAAACCAGTTTTTTATGAATTTAATTTAACCTAATTATATAAATAAACATTTTAATTTAGTTCATTTACATAAATAAACAGAATTATTTTGCAATACACTTAAATCATAAGTGTATTGTATTATGTAGGTTATATATTAATAATATATCGATGATTTAATTATATTCATTGTTTTTATATTTAATTAATCAGCAAGGTGTTATAAATGAAAAATATGTCCAATGTAGATGTTTATGCTGTTTGTCATGAATTAAAAGACTTATTAAAAGGTGCACGGGTTGATAAAGCATATCAACCAACAAAGGACACTGTTTTAATAAGATTCCATGTATCTGGTAGGGGAAGAGTCGATATAGTCTTTCAAGCGGGAAGAAGAATGCATATGACCCAATATCCATTACCTAATCCTCAAGTACCTCCGAATTTCCCAATGCTTCTTCGAAAATATATCAAAGGGGCTACAGTGGAGGACATCCGGCAACATCATTTCGACAGGATCATAGAGCTGCAAGTGGCTAAGGAGCATAAATTTACTTTAGTAGTGGAACTTTTTGCTAAAGGTAATATAATACTCCTGAATGAGGAAGGGAATATAATTTTACCACTTAAACGTAAATTATGGAGCGATAGGAAAATATCAGCCAAAGAAGAGTATAAATATCCTCCAAAAAGAGGTATAAATCCTTTAGAAGTCACAAAAGAGGAGTTAGAAGAGATATTTAAAAATTCGGATTCAGATGTTATACGGACACTTGCAAGAAGTGGATTGGGAGGTATTTACTCTGAAGAAATTTTAATTAGATCTGGTGTTCAAAAAGATCAACCTGCTGCAGAAATAGCAGATAGTGACTTAGATTCCATTTATAATTCAATATATGAACTTTTTGAGCCTCTTAGAACCTCCAAATTCCATCCACAAATAGTGTCCGATGGAAAAGAAGATGTACTGCCTCTTGACCTTAAACTTTATGAAGATTACAAAAAAGAGATGTTTGAAACATATAATGAGGCAGCAGACGAATTCTTCAGCAGTGAAGTAAGGGAAACCATTAAGAATGAATATGAGGATATATGGGGAGCTGAAGTTCAAAAATTTGAGAAAAGGTTGAAAATACAGGAAGAAACTTTGGATAAATTCCAGAGAACAATCAAGATCTCTAAAAAGAGAGGTGACTTGCTGTATGCAAACTATGGAAAGATCCAGAGCATTCTCGATATTATAAAAGACGCAAGAGAGAAATATTCTTGGAATGAAATAGCTTCAAAGCTTAAAACAGCTCGAAAACAGGGTTTATCAGGTGCGGATATAATTGAATCATTAGATAAACTCGGAAATCTTACCTTAAAAATCGATGATGAAGTTATAAAAATAGATGCAAAGGTAGAAATCCCTGAAAATGCTGAAGTATACTATGAAAAGGCTAAAAAGGCTAAAAGGAAGATAACTGGAGTTAATATTGCAATTGAGAAGACAAAAAAGGAGATTGAGAAAGCAAAGAATAAAAAAGAAATAGAAATGGAAAGGGTTACTTTACCTCAAAAAAGAGTTAAAAAAGAACTTAAATGGTTTGAAAAACTCAGATGGTTCCTTTCTTCAGATGGTTTTTTAGTAATTGGGGGAAGAGATGCAAACTCCAACGAAATGGCTGTAAAAAAATATATGGAAAATAATGATATCTATTTCCATTCAGATATCCATGGAGCGCCGTCAGTTATAATAAAAAGTCAGGGTAAGGAAATACCTGAAACAACCCTAAATGAAGCTGCTTCATTTGCAGCATCCTTTTCAAGTGCATGGACTAAAGGATTTGGATCGCAGGATGTATACTGGGTTCATCCAGACCAGGTTTCAAAGACTCCTCAATCGGGTGAATTTGTTAAAAAGGGTGCATTTATAATTCGTGGAACCAGGAATTACATAAGAGCGGCAACACTTTTAATAGCAGTTGGGGTCGTTGATTATGAAGGTGAAAGGTTGATGGCGGGCCCTCTTGATGCTGTAAAAAAATATACTGATAATTATGTAATTATAAAACCAGGTTATACTAAAAAAGAGGCATTATCAAGGGAAATAAGACGGAAACTTGATCAAGAGCATATTGTTACTATGGATGATCTCGTAAGAGTTTTACCTTCTGGAAAAGCAGACATCGTTGATGAGCGGGATCTTAGGAGGAGATAAATATTATAATAAATTATAGGGATTGGTGAATAATTTGAATAAATTTAAAGAAAATAGGTCAGGATAAATTTTTGCTTAAATATTATTCTTATCATTCATCTTCTTTTTAAATAAAAAGTTAATATCAATTACATATGTCCCTTCTTCATCTGAGACAATTATAGAATCGTCTTCTAAAAGCGTAGGGAGATCTAATTCGTAAATTCCGTGATCATGGACCATTACAGTTTCAATGGATTCTCCTTGAGGTTTTTCTTTTTTTGCAGTTTCTGTTTCGTCCTTATAATATTCAAAAAAATGGCTGCCGCATTCAGGACACCCTTTAAGAATATCTTCTGGTTTTCCTTTAAATAGAGCTCCGCATTTAATGCATAGATGCACCAGAATCACCAAGATTTGCTATCATAGAGAGGAAGTTAGACTGTTTATTAACATTTTTCATAATATTTGCAGGGCCGATTATAGTAAGTCCGACAGTTTTCTTCTTTGAAATTCCAAAAAGAGCTTTTTTATCTTTTTCAAGGGTGTATATGTCAATTCCCATGAAATTTTCGATGTCAATTTCTCTCATGGTGGTTTCTATAAGTTCTGCTTCTTCTTCAGGGCTTAATCCACCTTCTATGACTACCAGATTCCCTCCTTTAACCCTTTCAACAATCATTGATATTTTTTCCATGCTGGTATGAGTTGAAAGCGCATTTGAGGATAAAAAATCCATTTTTAAACCATTCATTTTTGATACCTCTAATTCGAAATTATCCTATTTATAGTGAATAACCAAATATTTTTGATTAATTACTATAATTCCTTACGTGTTTTTAATTTAAAGCATGTAAATCTAATATTGCATAAATTTACAAGTTTAAAGTGATGTTTACGGAACGAAGCTAACAAAAATCTTTGATTTTTGTGCTCCGAAATTCTACGAATTTCGAGAGTTCCGTAACCGTGAAAATTCATAGCTTTCAAAAATGCAAAGCATTTTTGATGTTTGCGAAGCTATGTTTCGCAACCGGAAAAAATTAGAAATTTTTTCCATGCCCCAAAAAATCATTGATTTTTTGAGGGAATTTTCACATGTTATTCACTATAATTAATGGAACCTTTTAATCATTGCTTCATAAAGGTTTTCGGTATTTTCACCGTGAAGTGCAGAAATAGGCACTACAGTATGTTGAGGGAATACAGCAGTTATACGCTCAGGAGTAGCTTCAGGAAGATCTATTTTATTTGCAACGATTACAAATGGAATTTTCCTTGCTTCTAAATTCCCGATTATGGTAATATTGGCCTGTGTAAGTGGGTCTTTGGTGGCGTCTACAACTAAAATGACACCAGTGACATCATCTAACCATTTGATAGCTTCTATTATTCCTTTAGTTGCTTCTTTTGCTCTTTCTTTCGCCTCTGCTTCAGATAAACCAAACCGCAGAAAATTCTTATAATCTATTTTCGTTGCTATTCCTGGAGTATCTATTATATCAAAATCAAGTTCTACTCCATTGTGGTTTATACTCACGCGTTCTTGCCGGTAAACTTTCCTTGTTTCGTGTGGAATCTCTGATGATAATCCAAGAGGTTTTCCTATCCAGTCATTGGTCATTGTATTTGCTAAAGTGGTCTTTCCAGAATTTGGATGACCATATAGTCCTATTTTTAATTTCTTGTCTTTTCCAAGCAGTTTATTTAAGAATCTTCTGAAAATGTTCGGCATCTTATCACTCTTTATATATTTGGCCAGGTTCAAGGATAACAACCTTCGTTTTTTTGTTTATTGATTCAACTTTACTTGCAAACTCTTCCGGGTCCTGCTCGATTACAGGAAATGTATTGTAATGCATTGGAATTACAACATATGGATTAATCCATTGTGCAGCTATTGAAGCTTCTAAAGGCCCCATGGTGTATCTATCACCAATTGGAATTAATGCTATTTGGGGGTTATAAATATCCCTTATTACATCTTTCATATCCCCAAAAACACCCGTATCTCCAGAATGGTAGATCCTTTTGCCGTTTTCAAGCTGTATTATATAACCGCAGGCACTTCCCCCTACACCCATTTCTTCTATAAAGTCCATATCTGCTGAATGGGTTGCATTAACCATGGTTATCTTAATGCCGTGTATTTTAACTGATCCTCCGATGTTCATTCCTATGGCTTCAAAGCCCTGTTTTGCAAGATATAACGAATGTTCATGATTCCCTACTACGACTGCACCAGTTCTATTTGCTATTTCCATTGTATCTCCAAAATGGTCGGAGTGTCCGTGGGTAACGCATATTATGTCTGCGTCTATTTCTTCAACCATAACTGGACAAGCAGGATTATTGCTTATAAATGGATCTATTAATATCTTTAAATTTTCTTCAGATATTATTTCAAATGCAGAATGTCCAAACCATCTTATTTCCATTAATGCATCCCCTCATTGATTTAACCCTAAATCTATGTTTTGTGAGAGACCCCAAGCTTCTTCAAACATTCTCTCAATTTCTTCAATAGATTTCTGGTCTTTATAAATTACCCCTACCTCGAAACTTTCGTATATAGGGTCGGTAGAGATTATTAAACCGTTATCTTCATCTGATACAATTGCTACTGTATGGACATGAGGCATGGTTCTTATTTCAACATTATTTTCCATTAAAAGCTTGATGAGCTCAACTGATGCATCATCATCCAGGCTTGCTTCCTGTATAATCATTTTACTTTCTGTTTCCATAAATCTTTTAAGGACACTTACATCCACATTACGGATCCATGGATACATCATTAATATTCGATTATTTGCTTTTAAAATGGTATCTTTCATTGTTTCCTGTACCTCACCAGCGTCAAAAGACCAGATTATGCTTGGATCTTTGGATTCAGATTTAATTTGATCTAAAGTTCCCTTGAAAGAATCCAGACGTTCTTCTATGAGATTTTCTATATCTTTGGTATTTTTGATATAACTTTCTTTTAACCTGTTTAATCTGTTTTTTACAAACTCATCTTCATTATCCACGGTATGTCTCACAGGTTTCACCTTTTTTCTTATTTTGGGTTCTTGTACCGCTTTTGGAGTTTTAACAGGTACTTTGTTAGTCGAGGTAATATTTTTTTCTGTTGGTAATGACTCTTTTTTGCTTTGTTGTGCTCCAACTACTTTTGGTTCTTTTAATGTTCCTTTGGTTGTGTCTGGTTCTCTTAAATTTTTTGGCGCTCGTTTGGGATTAATTTTTCGTGGAATTATCTGTTTCCTGTCCTCTGATGTGTTATTCCCTGCTTCCTGAGCAATTTTATTTTTAATATTTTCCGTTTCCTGCGGTTTTTTGGCCATTATTGGCTTTTTCAGCGATGATTCTGCTTTTTTATCGTTTTTAGGTGCAATTTTCCCGGTATTTTTGGAAGATATACCTTTTTTAGGTATTTTCATTCCACTTAAATTCCCTGATTCGATCTTACTTCCAAACATAATTACAAGTATTGCTCCTAAAACGGATAGAAATAGTCCTAAAAAAAATAATAAAGGGTTTGGTGGGGTTGAAAATCCAAAAGACATAGCATAAAATCCCCCAACTACTAACAAGATCCCACAAGCTGTAATAATTAAATTAATCATTCGATGCCTCCAACTCATATCTTTTCTTTGTTCATTATTATTACAATAATGATGAGCCCCTTTATACCCACTCTAAGCTTTAATTAATATTACTACAATAAAAATCTTTTTATTTACTCTATTCTATTAAATTTATAATTAAATTTAATCAAATTCTTTAAAATTAACCAAAAAACTCTAAACTTTTTGTTTTTAATTGCGTAAATACTCAGATTGCTTGATTAAACTACTGTTATAGTTGGTTAATTTAGAATTTTAGTTATAATCTTGATTAATGTAAAAAGTTATTTTATATATTTTAAAATAATTTTTGTTGCATTTTCTTTTCCATTATATTTAAAAAATTCTTCTTTAACAATTTCTGCTTTCCGCTTTAAATTTTCATTATATAGAATATTGTTTATATCATCTGCAAATTCTTTGGGATTTAATTTATTTACTGTCCTTATTAGAGATATTCCATATTTTTTCATGTTTAAAGCATTTTTAATCTGTTCGGAGTGATTGTCAATAGGTACAAGTATATTTGGAATACCTAACGAAGCCAACTCCATGGTAGTATTATGGCCTGCAAGGCTTATTACGACATCTGAAATTTTCATCCATTCCATAATATCTTCTAAAAATTGTTTTTTTATTATTTTATCGCAGTTTGCTATAAAATCAGAGGCTATTTGAGGCCCTGTTACTATTACTATTTTATCACAGTCTATCCATTTTGCAGAATTGATCACGAGTTTGATTAATTTTTTTCCAAATGTACTTCCTCCAACAGTAACAAGAACTATTTTATCATTTGTATGGAAACCTAACTTTTTTCTAAGTTCTTTTTTATCTTCAATTTCGGAGAGATTCCTTTTAAGGAAAGGACCAGTAAACGTAGTAATGTCCTTTAATTTAGGAGGTATTTCAATGGAATCTTCTATATCTGGAATTATTATATCATTGCACTGATTTGATACACCCTTGATGAACATTTTAAGTCCATTTTCTGCATATTTAATGATTTTTTCATCAGGATAAAGTTCTGCAAAATTAAGTGTTAATTCGTTTGTTATCAAAATACATGGTACTTTAAGAATTTTACATGTTATAGGGGCTGAATAATGCGAATCTGCAATTACAATATCTGGTTTAATTTTTTTTATAATTTTAAATTCGTGATATATACTTTTAAGAAAAATAAAGGGGACATCAATTGATTTTTTAGCTGTGTATTTAATATCAAGTTCACCATCACCGCCATAAAACTGTATATTGGGTAATTTGGCTGTTTCGTACTTTTTAGATTTCAATAACATTTCATAGCCAGAACCGTAACTTGCAAAAGTAATATCAATATTTTCTTCTTGAAGTCTTTTTGCAAGGGTAATATCTCTAGAAATGTGACCCATGCCTATTCCACAGGTCATAAAAAGTACTTTCATAATTGGTAGTGCCTCTTAATATATTTTATAAATATAATTTAATTAATTTTCATATTTAACAAACATTTAACTTTCCTTTAACTTATTCTAACTTGAATATGTTTGAAATGTTAATAAAATCTTTAATAATCATACTGTATGCAAAGTTTTTATATAATATGTAAGTAATTCATAAATTAGGCATAAATGGAGGTATTTGCATATGGAGTTTTTAAAAGATGAAGGTGGTCAGGGAGCAGCTGAATATATTTTACTCTTCGGTGGTGTCATCATTATAGCTATAGCTGCATTATTGATTTACAAACAGTATATTGATAGTACTCTTCCAATTAGTAGCGCAACTGATACGCAAAGTGTTAGAGGTTCAGTAGCAAGTAATACATAATAATTGTAGTTAATTAGAAAATAATATTTATGCTCTAACTTTGAAGATGTTCATGTATACATTTTTATTATCTCAATAATTTCTTTGCAGCGCTATTTTAAATCAGGATTTAATATAGAAAATTCTTTATTGAAGAGAGCATTTATATTTGTATATTCCTCATATTGTGACTTATTTTCTATTTTTAAATCTTTGAATGTTCATATCATTCACTCTGGGATTCAATATAATTAATGAGATTTTTTAACAGGCATGTTGATCCTTTTTCGTTGCTTAAACTCCATGCTAGTTTATTTTTTAGGACTGTTTTTTGGTCTTGAGGTTGGGTATTTAAGTAATAAATTATTTTATTAAAAAGCATAGTTTTATTATTAATATTTAAATCCTCTGATTTGTCGTTTTTAATTTCGTCCATTTTCCCTCTAAAAATGACTTTAAGTTTATGTGACGCGTTTTTTACTTTTACAGGGTCATTACTTCCTAATTCATTTATTAGTATATTTATGTCGAGGGGGTCAGTCTTTATCACGCCAAAAATGATGCCATCGGATTTTATAGATTGTATTCTTTTTATGCCGTCGTAAACATCAAAATCATAACCTGTTATGTATATCATTCCTTCCTTTAGAAATGACATTAAAATTTCATTTAGCGTCTTATCGGAAATGTTTGATTGTTTCCTGATTTCTTCTAAAAGCTTTTTTCGGGAGAGTTCGCTTTCTCCAATGATTTTCAATGTTAACTCTTTTAATTT
>JAEZKE010000093.1 GCA_023436175.1 Methanobacteriota archaeon | reverse complement strand
TCTGGAAAGTACAATTTTGAAGAATCTGGCCCACTTCAGTATGGCAGTCCCATCTGGAATGGGTTCATGAAACCCCCTAATGATAAATCAATTAGTGCATGGGAAGATCCGTCCTATTTTAAAATGAAATGGTGGAATCCCTTGAGTTCATGGAAATCATTTATTTACTCACTTAATTTATTGGCAAACAACTTTTTAAAATTAACTGGATATTTGGAGCAGTTTACATATTTTTCTATGATAATTCTTATTATTTACCTGTCTTTTCTCTTTAAGTCGCCACGTAAATTGATTTTAAGTGATGGAGAAAAAATTTATCCAGTTTTAACTGTAATATTATTTTGTGCAGGTTATTTTTTTATTTTCGTGGAATTTAGATATTTCTTTATTATATATATCCTAATAATACTGATGGGCGGCTATCTCCTGAACTTACTATTTAAAACAGGTTTTTTAAATAAATGGGGAATATCTTTACTTCTACTATTATTTACAATATCGTTAATTGTAGTTCCTGTAAGTTCCCTAATTAATAACAGAGATACAGGACAGGAGTATTATGCCATAAGCAATTCAATCAGCAGGTATAATGTACACGGAAATATAGCATCCAACGATAAATATAGAGATTCATTAAATATAGCATATTATTTGAATGCCCATTATTATGGAAGAGCAACCAACAGAATTACAAAGCGGCCTATGAGTGATGTTGAATTAGAAAAAAGTTTTAAGGAATATAATATCGATTACTATTTTTTCTGGGGAAATTCAAATACCAACAAGGATTTATTAAAAAAATACAAAGAAATAACCCACGGCACCATAAAAGGTTTGAAAATATACAAAATAAGATAAAATTAGCAACGTAGAATGGAAACATTTATATAGTGAAAGATAAATAAGATGATATGTTCTCATGTTGCTCTTGTAAACATTGAACAAGCAGGGGTGGTCGAGCGGTCAAAGGCGCTAGGTTGAGGGCCTAGTGGGTGAGTCCCTTCGCGGGTTCGAATCCCGTCCCCTGCATGAAATTTTAAGCAATTTTTTCTAATTAAAATTTATAAAATTATAATTTTCCATTAAATTTCTAAAGAACTTTTTAAACAGATATTAATCTGTATAACTAAAAATAAATTTAAATTAGGTTTTATTTTCAAAATTTAAAAATATAACATGCCTAAATTAGTAGTACTCTTTTTTAAAACATTTATGGCACCTGTAAATATGAATATATTGAATATCTCCTTCAGGAGTCTCTTTAAGCTCTGTATCTTCATGTTCCATCGGTTCAAAACAATCAGTACATATTCTGTTGTTTACACAGCCTGTTTCAAAAAAATGCTCCTCAGTTACTATATTATCATTTTTAAGCTGCTGCAGTATTTCCAAAAGTGTTTCTTCATCTACTCCTAAAATATCTTCTATCTCACAGAGGTAATATTGATCGCCATTGTCTTCTATGAATGACTTAACTTTTTCATATACAGGATCCAAATTAATCACCTATTCATGATTTTAACTATAAATAATGCCACAATTATTCCTATAAGTGCCCCTACTACTGCGCCAAGTAAATTCATCAAAATCACCTTATTCTACTATTATTGTTACTTTCAAATCCATTCCTTCTTTTAAATCATCTATAAGTTCCCTTTTAAGGTCAACTGCAGCTTTATCCGATTTTATCATCAATGTTCGGCTGCATTTAAAATCACTTTTTCTACAGACCATGTCTGTTGGATGATCCAGGGTAAGTTCAGGATGTCCATATCCTTTAATTTCATCTTTTGCATTTTCAGTTTCTAATAGAACTTTAATTAATGTATTTTCATTTTTTATAGATTCTCTAAGTTTTAAAGGAAAGTCTTCAAGCTTAACTTTAGATGAAACCCCTATAATACAATCAGCCCTTATTCCTATCTCTTTGTCCATGGTCACCTCAAAGGTTGACCTGTGAGCTGATGTGACGTTTTTATGTCCTTTAGCGTGAAAAGTGTATTCCATATCATTTCTCCGTTAGTATTTAAATTTGAATAAGTGTTCTACTAAAATAAATCAGTTAGTTACTATTGATTAAAGACTATAAATAATTAAACATATTAATTTTCATATAAAAAATATTATTATTGAATAATGAAATTTTGACTTAAAATTAGGGGAAAAATTATGGAATTTACCGAAGCTCAGCAACTGTTTACTCTCATCTTTGCTATTCATTTCACTTTAATAATAGATAGAGTCCACAGAAATTACAATCCATATGATACATATAGTGCATGGAAAGGTAAGTCACATGCTATTAACAGATTATTAGTATCATGGTTAATTATGTATATATTTCCCCTTCTAAACTTCGCTGCTTTTTTTATTATTCTCGGAATATACAACATATCATTTGAACCAAGCCTACATGGAGCTTTGAACATCGTTTTAATCGGCCTTTTATCTTTCTTTGATTTTGGATATTATCGAATTTTTGAGGCAATATTGTATATGTCACCAAAGACATTTTATACTGATGAAGAAATTAATGATATTTTATTCGAGGATCGTGGTGAGTTTCAAGCACACCTCATACCTGGAATTTTATATGTCATTGTCACCAGCATAATGATTTTTATTGTTATAGTTTTAAAATAGAACAGATTACTCAAATTTCTAAATTTTGCTTAACAAATATGAACATTTTGCAAACTTAAAAATTATATTATCAATTATTAATCAACTATTCAGTCGATTTGAAAAAAATACATTATTTCTTAAATTAAAGAAGATACTAAACGTTTTAGCTCTTAAATTTAGCATATTTCCAAAAAAAGTCATAAAACTTCGCAAAGTATAAATTAAATGTTAAATTTTGGTAAATAATCTAAAATTTATTAGTGCAAATATTCACATAACAACAATTACTCTTACAATAGGAAAATCTAAATATTCATTAAGACAAATATTAGATCAAATAATATAGTCGTAGAGGTGAAACTAAATGGATGAAATTGTTGATAGGGAAGTATCCAGTAAATTTTTAGATGATGCATATAAATGCAAACCAGATAATTTGGGACATTTACTTCAAAAAATTGAATATGAAATCCAGAATAGAGATCACACAGATAATATTCTTTTAAGGGCTAAAACGGTAGTAACCAGTAAAATCGCTTTGGTAAATAGTAAATAATACTTTTAATAAAATTTAGGATTTCATAGCTCTCTTTGTCTTAATATTCCATTAATTTTTCTCTTAAAATTTATTTACTTCCCTGTAATGTATTAAATGAAATAATAACATTTAATGCAGTATTTTTTTGAAATTTTAATTTATTTAATATAATTTAATCAGCACTGATTCAATAATATGTTAAATTCATTTTTTAATGTTTTATAAATTCAAAACCTTCAGTGTATTTATATTAGTTGTTTCAAACTATGAACATGTCTGAGACTGAAAAGAAAATCTTAAAGCCCAATGACTATAAGAGAATGGTTTCAAACTTAGATTTAGAAAGCTTTGAATTAAGAACATCTTCCATTCTTGAAGCCCGGATGACTCTAATTGGCATAGAACGAATGGAAGAAAATTTACTGGAAATAAGGCAACAAGTTTCTGCAGATATGAGAGCGGTTAAATTGAAATATTTAAGTTATGACTACAGTAAATCTTCCCTTTTAGGACATTTAAAAAGGACTAAAATTTCAACTAAAAGAAAATCTATGAATAAAAAGTGTAAACGTGAACTTGAACCCTATGAACAAGTGTTATACATAATTGATGACTATCTTGAGCAGATAAAAGATGTAAAAGCTTATATAAATCAAATTAAAGCATGATAGCACTAATTTCTAATCCTCAAAAATTAAAATTAAATTTTAAGATATTATTTTTGAATTAAAATCTCAATTAAGGTATTTAAATGGCAACGTACTGTCTCATAATCAAATTAATCCAGAATTCAAGAATTAGAATAGGAAAACTTGGAGAAATGAATTTTAAAAAAGGTTACTATATCTACGTAGGATCTGCACTTAATTCTATTGACAGCAGAATACAAAGACATCTATCAAAAGAAAAAAAAATGTTCTGGCACATCGATTACTTTTTAAACTCGCCAAATTCTGCAGTAAGTGAAGTAATACTAGAGAGAAGTCCTGAAAAATGGGAATGTAACGTTGCTTTTGAAATTTCAAAGAAAGGACTGCCCACAGACAAATTTGGTTGTTCTGATTGCAAATGCAGCTCACATCTATTCTATTTTGAAAGTGAAAAAGCAGCAAAAAATGCATGTTTAGATTCATTTGAGAAATTAAAATTAGAAATAGAAAAGATAAAAAATTAATTTATATTGAAGAAAGAATTCTTAGAGGGTTTAAATATGTTTTTTGCAAATAAAAAGCCCAAAATAATAATTAACGCTCCTAAAACTATATTAAACCATACATACATCCCAGAAATATCTTGAATATTCATCTTTAAAAGTTCTAATACTCCTGTCCATAAAAAAATCATTCCAAATATCAAATGAACTGCAGATAAAATCCACGCTCTAATTTAAATCATCTCCTTTGGTAAATTAAACCACATCATCTAATTATAAATGCCGGATTTTTAAATTCAATTAAATTAGACACAACATAATTATGATTTTAAGTTATATCTTTAATAATAGACATCATATCGACGTTTTTGCGATCTTACTAATCAATTATTTAAATTTTTGTATTATCTCGATTCATAGTCACTTTGATATAAAAATAAGTTTAAAAATAATACTTCATTAAAGCATGGTTACACATATCTAAAATTAGTTAATTTATTGAATTCTGGGAAAATCTAGAATATTTATTCCATTCAGCGCATTTTTTCCAACAATATAAATTTATAGAATTTAATAAAATCTATTTTAAGTATCTAAGATATTCAGATAGTAACATAGTTAGTCAAGCCAATATACTCCATCCAATTTATGTTTTTAGCATATTTAACTGAATTAGTGAATAAATATAATCTAAAATAAAAAGTTTGATGTATTTACATCATTTAGGGTATATGTGCAACGTTATATTTGCTATATTATTATGATTTTCAATATCCCGATAAAAATTAGCAGCTGTGATTAGAAATAAGCATACATTAAAAAAAATTTTGGAAAATTGAGTATTCATTTACTTCATAATATACTAGAAATTAGTCATATGATCGTAATATTAAATCAAATATCTCTACAGTATCTTTATTGATTAAATGTTCCAAACTTAAAAATTTTTATTATGAAATCTTAAGTGAAAAATAAATATTTTCAGTTAATTTCAATGATTTTATAAATGAGACCACAAATTAAAAACTCATTGAAAGAGTTGAAATGATCAAAAGATATATCTATTCTAAGTCAAAAATATCTCCAAGTGAGTATGGTTAAACTAAATCCATATTATTTAAACTCATTTTTCTTACAACTGCACCATTAATTTTATCTAAATTAGTTAAAACATTGTAAAATTGAATTTACGTGATTATATGATTGATATGTATAAAAAATCTGGAAAAATAGCATCAAAAGTTAGGAAAGATGCAGTAAACTATGTAAAAGAAGACATGAAAGTTTTAGACCTTGTAGAATTCGTTGAAAATGAAATTGTAGAACTTGGAGGAGGTATTGCATTTCCATGTAATGTTTCTGTAAATGAAATAACTGCCCATTACACATCCCCTGCTGGCGATGAAAACACAATTAAATCGGGAGATGTTGTTAAAATTGATTTGGGCGCACATGTAGGCGGATACATCGCAGACACTGCCATAAGTGTTCTTGTTGGGGACGATATCCCTGAGGAACTGCGCGAAAAACATGAAAATATGATACTTGCCTCTCAAGAGGGACTTGAAAGTGGAATAAGTGCTATACGGGCTGGTGTTGAAATCGGGAAAGTGGGAGAAGTTATAGGAAAAGCCATAAACGATAGGGGATTTAACCCAATATCTAATTTAGCAGGCCATAGTATTGATCAATGGATACTTCATGCAGGGCTTTCAATACCGAACATCAAGGAAAATAATCCCCATAAATTAGAAGAAGGAGATGTTCTAGCAATAGAACCATTTGCAACCGATGGTATTGGGCGAGTTACTGATACGAACGAAGCATATATATTTAAATTCTTAAGGGACAGGCCTATGAGATTAGTTCATGCAAGAAGAGCTTTAAAAGTTATAAAAGAAGAATATGGAAATTTAAACTTTTCAGGCAGGTGGCTTACAAGTCACTTAAGCGAGCACCACTTAAACGCAGCAATGAGAATGTTGGTTTCATCAAGAGCAGTCTATCCTTTTCACGTACTTAGAGAAAAAACCAATGCAGTCGTCGCACAGACAGAACACACTGTAATCGTAGAAAGTGACGGTTGTACTGTTATTACAGAATGACTGTCTTTTTGATTAGTATTCTAAATCTGTTTTCAGTAAAAAAAACAGTTGAAATTAATTTTTAAGACTAAGTAAATTGCTATTTAATTTTTTCAGCAATTTTTACTCAGAAAACCATAAAATTATAAACATTAAATGTTTAAAGAAATTTTATGACAGTATATATATACCTATTAAACACCTTAGCAGATTGGGAAATCAGTTATTTGACAGCAGAACTAAACAGTGGTAGATATTTGGATAAAACAAAACCTTCAGTTGAACTTATAAAAATTGGGAACACTACCAGACCTATAAAAACAATGGGAGGTATTATAATTACTCCAGATGAGAGTATTGATAATATTCGGTTTAAGGAAGATGATTTACTTATTTTACCTGGAGCAGATACATGGATGGAAGAGGAAAATAAAAAAATAATAAATATTGTTTCCAGTATTATAAATGAAAAAGTAATTATTGCAGCAATTTGCGGAGCTACTGTCGCCCTGGCAAATAAAGGAATATTAAACAATAGAAAACATACCAGTAATGATATAGAAGTTTTAAAAATGTTCTGTCCTGAATACACCGGAGAAAATTTCTATTTAAATCAACCAGCAGTTACAGACGACAATCTAATAACAGCCAGTGGCATTACCCCATTAGAGTTTTCATATGAAGTATTAAAAAGAATAAATGTAATGAAAGCTGAAACACTGGAAGCATGGTATCAGTTGTATAAAACTAATGAACCAAAGTATTTCTATGCCCTAATGGAATCCCTTAAAGAAGCAT
>JAEZKE010000106.1 GCA_023436175.1 Methanobacteriota archaeon | reverse complement strand
GGTTGGCGGGCACCTGCAAGTATCCAAATATGTCGCTTAATATCTTCTATGTGAGGCTAAGCCTCTTTGAATCCCCTTTCGCTCATAGAAGATTATATTGCACAGTGGGCGGGTCACCTCCAAAAACCGAAGATTATTGGGGCCTTCGAAAATGAAGTTTTCGGGGCATCGAAAATCTACGATTTTCGAATGTTACAAAATTCATTCTGAATTTTAATAACCTCCAAAAAAATTTTAATTTTTTTGGGGTTCAGAAAATACATAGTATTTTCTTCAACCTCCAATATTTTTGTTAACTATTGGGTTCAGGAAACTGAGTTTCCTTCAACTTCCAAGTAATGATTCATACACGTGAGGTAGACAATTTTACTTATTTTAATTAGAATTAATTAAATATTGTTTAACTTGCTAATTTTAATTACAAAATTACTGCTGATTTAAAAAAAGAATTATAGTATACTTTAGAATTATAAAAATAAAAATTTTGTCGATTTAATTTTTAAATATACAAATTAAGTCTATTAAACCTTAATTTAGGGAGGAACTTGGCGGAGTTTAAGATATTTTATATATCTTAAAATTACTTCCACTAAAAATTAAGGTTCCATAGTTAGATATTACCTGATTTAAGTTTTGATTAGACATATCTGCAGATAAACCTCCATTACTTAGGCCATTTCCACCTCCAGTGGTGTTAAATGGAGCATTTCTATCATTTTGTCCCTTATTTCCTAAACCATTTGGTGGAACACCTGACCTATTCTGTCCAACATCTCCAAAACTGTCTGGTGGAGACATATTCCTTGAAAGTTGCTTTGGACCATTGGCCGAAGTAAATGAATTATCCAAATTCAATCCTCCAAATGGGAATGAATAAGGTAGTAAAGGATCCCATGAATATTCTGAATTTCCTTTCAATTGAGATTGACTATTTTGTGTCAAAGTAAGGGCATATATGGCTTGATTTGGATATTCTTTCTGTATTTCAGTAAGATTTCCTGTTTCTACTTGCATTCCAAATACATATTTTATCCAGTAACCGGTATGGTAATCATCAACCAATATTACGCCATTTGTATCTATGGCTGTAATCTCTTTGAGCTGAACTAACTCATTATACTGGGCAGAAGTGATACTTGGCCCCATACTTGAAAATTCTACAGTAGCAGTATAAAAACTTGATATTGCAAATATAACTGCTATTAAACTAATTAAACCTAATTTTAATCTTTTTTTAGAAGGATATCTTTTTGACAGCCAGTTTTCAATGAATTTTAAGCCTAATGGTACCAGCAGGGCAATTGGAACAAATGCCAGGGCTATAAACCTGCTTTTATACCCCGAGTCTACTGAAGGCGCCACAGATAAAATAATTAAAATAACTGCCATTACTAAATAAACCCACGCTAAAAGTGTTCTTTTACTTACTATATCCTTTTTAAAATTTATTTTATTTTTAAGTCCGCTATACAGGACATGTATAGTGACAAGCATCCCCAAAATGAATGGCACTGTTAAAAATATTATCGGATTAGTGAAATTTCCTCCAACTAAATTTGAACTGCCTGTAGATGAATTATTCAAGAAAGAAAGTACAGTATTGAATTTAGAGAACATATATGGATATGAAGTGAATAAAATTGCTAATCCTCCCATAATCAAAATGCTGACTATCCCTAATACCTTCAAATCAAAACTTCTTATTTTACCTGTTTTATAAGTACTTAAACCCCAATTAAACAGCAAAAGAGAAATAAATAATACAATTGCAAGTATTCCAGTATAAATATGTGTAAATATATTACATAAAAGAATTGCAATCGCTAAAATTCCATATTTTTTCCATTCTTTAGGATTTTGAAGCCACTTAACTGCAAAATATATTAAAAGAATCAGGAACAAGACACCTGCTAAATTTTGCATGAAATCTCCAATCATCTGAAAGTAAAATATGTTTACAGTTATCATTAATGCACTCAAAAGAGCAGGGATTTTGGATTCTATGTTAATCTTTTCATTAAACATTTCTGTAAGTAAAAATGCAGGAAATGCCATAAGGGATCCTATAAGGGACATTCCAATTTTTATTCCAAGGAAAGAATTTCCACTTACGATTACAAATGGAGTAAGCATATAATAAACAATGGGAGGGTCATCACTGGCAGGAACACCTGTTTTAAGTATATTTAAAACTTGAAGATCATAAAACGGACCATCCTTCCCATAGGACAAATTATAACGTGTTAATACATACATATCCAGTAAAAATGAGAATATAAATATGCTAAATAAGATTATAATCCACAATTTTTCCTTAATTATTTTAGTTGTAAACATGAACATTTCACTCTGCTGAAGTTTTTTGTAAAATATCTATGCTCAATTAAAGTTTAGAAAGAATATAAAGCTTTTCCCAAATTTAGCCCAAAATATACCTCAATTCCGTTATTTTTAGATAAAACTTGCTATAATATCTTAAATTTAGCAATGCAAGCTGAAATGATTATAAAATATTTCTAAATACATGAAAAAGATTTTATTTTTTAGTGATCTGTAACTGTTTTTTATTTAATGCATAGGGAAATTTGGTAGAGATTTGGGTATAAATGGTATAAATCTGGGCACAAATCTGGAATAACTACTTAAATAGAGGTATTTAAACAAAAAGCATGAAATTCAGGAATTTGATTACAAAAAACATATTCAGGAATAAATCGAGGAGTTTACTGGCAGTAATTGGAATTGCAATTGGTGTGGCTGCAGTGGTAGGGCTTGGTCTTGTAACTGATAACCTTTCTGCATCCACGCAAAAGGCACTTACAGCCGGTGCTGCTGATTTTTCAGTAGTATCTGGAACTAATGGTGGGGGAGGAGGGTCCGGCATGGAAGGAGGACCTTCAGGCGGTTTTGGTGGCCAGCAGTTAATTAACCAAACTAAAGTCGCTGAAATCCAGCAAATAGCAGGTGTAGGTAATGCAACTGGCGTTTTACGAACTAACATTGATTTAAGTAGTAACAGCACTAACGGCAGCAGTAGCAATGTTACAAGCGAATCTACAGGCCCGCAAGGAAACTTCAGAATGAACATGTACAGCGTAATAGGAATTGACAGCAGTGCCCTGAGCATGGATGATATTGTGATAACCAACGGTACTACATACAGTAGTGGAAATGAAGTAATAATAGGTAAAACAGCCGCTCAAAGCTTGAATAAGACCATAGGAGATACTTTAAACATATCCAATCAAACTTTCAAAATTGTAGGAACATATGAAACTGGTAACTTCATGGACGATAGAGGCGTAGTTATGTCGCTTACAAAACTTCAAAATCTCACTGGAGACACTGGAGAAGTCTCATTGATCCTTGTTAAGGTAGGAGACAGCACCAATGCTAATGATCTTGCAAATACCATTGAACAAAAATATTCCAATGAACTATCCACATCAACATCCCTATCAGGAATGGACAGGATGAACAACGGGCTTGATATTATTAGCTCGGGTTCATGGGCAGTTTCATTACTCGCAGTTTTAGTCGGAGGCATAGTCGTTGTTGTTACTATGATGAAGGCAGTGTCTGAAAGAACAAGAGAAATAGGAGTACTAAGAGCTATTGGATGGACTAAAAAGCGAATTATGACAATGATATTAGGAGAATCTCTGGTCCTATCAGTAATAGCTATTGTAATAGGTTTAGTTATTGGAATAGGCCTTGTAGAGATCATATCTGCCGCCCATATTATGAGAGGAATTGAACCCGCATTTTCAGCATTTCTGTTACTTAAAGGAGTTGGAGTTGCACTACTTTTAGGTCTGGTAGGTGGAATTTATCCAGCATACAGAGCGAGCAAACTATCACCGACGGAGGCATTGCGTTATGAATGATATAAACATCATTGAAATACAGGGGCTCAAAAAAAGCTATGAAAATGGACAAATAATGGCATTAAATGGTATAGATCTTAAAATCAAAGAGGGTGAATTTGTTTCTATAATAGGACCTTCAGGTTCTGGAAAGTCAACCCTCCTCAACATGATTGGAGCACTTGATAACGCAGACGAAGGCAGTATAAACGTGGCAGGCACTGATTTAATGCAAAAAGGAGATTTAAGTAAGTTCCGTTCAGATGAAATTGGATTTGTATTCCAGCTGCATAACCTGATTCCAAACCTTACAGTGCTTGAAAATGTTCAAATTCCCCTGATTGAAACGCCTTTTTCAGATGAACAAATGGAAAACCGGGCTTTAAAACTTTTAAAATCGGTAGATCTCGAAAATAAAATCAATCAAAAACCTACGAAACTCTCGGGTGGTGAAAGACAGCGAGTTGCAATAGCAAGAGCTCTTGTCAACCACCCCTCTATTATTTTAGCAGATGAACCAACAGGATCCTTAGATTCAAAGACACAAAATGTTATTTTGGATTTACTCAAATATGTCCACAAAAAAGAAAATGTGACCTTAATTATAGTAACACATTCACCTTATGTGGCCAATATGGCAGATAGAATTATAACAGTATTAGATGGTCAAATTAAAGACGAAAAATAGAATGTTTAGATGGGAAGTGGTGAGGGTTCATCTCCGTATATTTTCGTGGTGGGAAACTTTCCAAAATATCTACATAGGGAATATTAAAACTAAAAAGTGCATTTTGTGGTAAAATACATTCCAACTGGTGGTGATACTCAAAAAAAAACCAAAATTGAATCATAATTGCAGGGCTGGTGGGAACCCTGCAAGTATCCATAACACATTTGCTTAATGTTTCTCCTATGTGAAGTTACGCCTCTTTAAGTCCCCTTTTTGGTCATAAGAGACTATCAAGCGAATACTGATTTGTCCTTTACTTTGTTGATTCATAGAAGGATAAACAGCAGGGTGGGAAAACTATTTTTGGGGTTTCGGAAATAAAAACCCGCAAAAATCTTTGATTTTTGCGTTCCAAACACAAAATGTTTGAAAATTTCTTTCAACTCCAGTACGAGATTTAATATATATAAATAAAGTCAGTATTACAGCATGTACAATTAATAAAGCATTATTAGAGAATATTTGAATGCAAATTAAGGGTAATTATAGATTGATGTCGCTTAACTTTTTACTAGAAAATCTCTCAAAATCCTCAAAATCAAATATTTTGACACAACAAATACGGAGTATTTGTATGCTTCGTTTTCGAGGGTATTCTATAATTACAGGGTGGGTGGGTGCCTCCAAAAACCGAATGTTTTTGGGGTTCAGGAAATCGAAGCATGCAAATCTTTCAGATTTGCTGCTCCAAAAATTCTTCGAATTTTTGAGAGATTTCCTTCAACCTCATTATTCTTTAATTTTTATAAATTTTAAATAATTCTTTTTTTATGATTGTATAAATTAAATGCTCAAATAATCTACTTTTTTTCTACTTAACTATATTAAGCAAGATAATCCCCTTATTATTTATTAATTAAAAGTAAGATATTTTAAAGAATTAAACAAAATCTTAAAAATCATTTTAATAATGCAAATAGGGATGAATTATGAAAAAAGTGCTTTGGTGGTTAATCCTTGGTACAAGGGGAGGAATAAACCGCGCCAAAATTATTAAAAAATTAAAGGAACGACCTTACAATGCACATCAACTTGCTGAAGAACTAAACGTAAATTACAGGACCATTAGACATCATATAAATATTTTAGAAGATAGTGAAATTGTTAAATCAGCTGGAGAAAAATATGGTAAGATGTATTTCCTTTCAGAGAATATGGAAAAGAATTATAATGATTTTGAAACCATCTGGAAACAAGTGAAAGAATCAAATAATGGTAATTAGGGATTTAAATGGTATTAGAACTACTTGGATTAACGTTAATTAAAACAGCAGCTATTGGTATAGAATTTGCAAATGTTGGCCTCTTATTAGGGTTACTTTATCTTTATATAAAGAGTTACAGACAGATAAAGATTGGATTTACAGTTGGACTTATATTATTTGCTTCAGTTCTTTTAATTAGAAGTATTTTAGCTGTTGCACTTTTAATTATAGACAGTGATGCATTAACAGGCAAACAGGCATTAATAGGTGGCATCATCGAATTTATAGCGCTTGCCATACTCTTAAAAATAACCTGGGATTATTAACTATTAAAATTAAATCGTTCTTATTTTTAACTTCTTTTAATTTGTAAAAGATTTGTATATAATTTGCACCTAATTTTGAAAAACTTATTTAAATATTGATTCTTAAAAAAATGGCTATCAATCGGATTAATTTTAATAAAAAAAATTTTCATATAGGAGCTGAATCATGAATTATTTAGGATTAATTATAAAAAATCCATTTAGAAATAAGACAAGAACTTCTCTTGCAATTGTGGGTATTGCAATTGGGATTGCAACCATTGTAGCGCTGGGCCTAGTTACCAGCGGTCTTCAGGCATCCACACAAACTACCCTTAAAGCAGGGGCAGCTGAAATTACAGTAACACATACCGGTTCAAACAATTTTGGATCAACATCTGGCAGTATTGATGAAAGTCGCATAGCGGATATTCAAAATATAAGCGGCGTTAAAGAAACCGCAGGAATATTAAGAGCTACAGCAAACATAGAAGGTAGTTCGGGCAATGGTCTTTCTGTAAGTGGTATGGACAGCAGCGAATTAAATCTAATGGGTGTAGACAGCGTAAATGGGACTATTTACTCAAATGGAAGTACAAATGAGATCATATTAGGTAAAACTGCCGCTGAAGACCTTAACAAGTCAGTTGGAGATAATATTACGTTATTTGGTAAAGACTTCAAAATTACGGGAATATTTGAAACAGGAAGTTTTATACAGGACGCAGGAGCATTCATGCCTTTAAATACTCTCCAGAATTTAACCAGTGATGATGGTAAAATCAGCACCATTGCCGTTAAGGTAAATGACAACGCTAATGTCACAGACGTAAGCCAGACCATTGAAAATGCTTATCCTAACGAATTATCAACAGTAACTGCAGCAGATCAGGCAGGCAGAATAAATGATGCACTGGGAGCTATTAATACTGCTACATGGGCAATTTCACTTCTTGCAATAGTTATTGGAGGAGTTGGAGTTATAAACACCATGATAATGTCAGTGTACGAGAGAACCCGTGAAATTGGAGTTTTAAAAGCTGTAGGATGGAGAGGCAGAAGAATACTTGGTATGATATTAGGTGAATCCATCGTACTTACCATCATGGCCGCCATAGTTGGTACTATTGTAGGCGTAGTTGGTGTTGAAGTCCTTTTATCATATTCAGCAACATTTGGAACCATGATTAAACCAGTGTTTTCACCTGAACTGTTCTTGAGGGCATTTGGAATTGCATTTCTCGTAGGAATAGTTGGAGGAATTTATCCAGCTTACAGGGCAAGCAGACTAGCACCAACGGAGGCACTGCGCTATGAATAATGAAAATATCATTGAAATTAAAAGCCTCAAAAAAAGCTATGAAAACGGACGAATAGTTGCATTAGACGGCATAGATCTTGAAATTAAAAAGGGAGAATTTGTTTCCATCATAGGGCCGTCTGGTTCTGGAAAATCAACCCTCCTTAACATGATCGGGGCATTAGACACTGCAGGTGAAGGCCGTGTTGAAGTAGCAGGTATTGATCTAATTCAAACCAAGGACTTAAGTAAATTCAGATCACAGGAAATTGGTTTTGTATTCCAGTTACATAATCTGATTCCCAACCTTACAGTGCTTGAAAATGTTCAAATTCCTATGATTGGAACCAGTGTCTCAGGTAAAGAAATGGAAAAGAGAGCTTTAGAACTTTTAAAATCAGTAGATCTTGAAAAAAGAATCGATCAAAGGCCAACTAAACTTTCAGGCGGTGAAAGACAACGTGTAGCCATAGCAAGAGCTCTAGTTAATAAACCATCCATTATTCTGGCTGATGAACCAACAGGAGCTTTAGATTCCAAAACAGGAGATATCATTTTAGACCTTCTTAAAGATCTCCATAAAAAAGAGAATGTGACTCTTGTTATGGTAACACATGAACCTTATGTTGCTAATATGGCAGATAGGATTATAACAGTGCGCGATGGTAAAATCATAGAAGAGAAAAGGAATAATATCTAATCACAACTTTAACTTTAAAGAGCGGGCGGGTTAACCTCCAAAAATCGGAGATTTTTGGGGTTCAGGAAATTTTATAAAATTTCCTTCAACCTCCTTTCTTCTTCTTATGGCGGGATACTCTTTAAAAGTTAAAAGAATCTAGTAGCACATGGTGGCCTTAAATCAAATGAAATACAAAGCAATATAATCATATTGTAGTGGAGATAAAATGGATTTAATAACACACTTTTTAGTACCTTACATAATTTTAGCAGCCATTGGGAGCAAGAATAAGCTTGCAGGAGCCTTTGGCGGTATTTCACTTGATTTTGACACTATTTTTGTTACATGGGTTGGATTATTATCTCCCCAGCTTTTCATTTTTGCACACAGAGGAATTACACACTCCTTTATCTTTGCACTCGTAACGTCAACACTCTTTTTGTATGTGTTATCAAGAAAACAGATAAATGGCTTTATCAGCAGTATCATAAGGCGTGATATATCCATTGAATTTACAAAAACTACAATTGCACTTGCATATTTTGGGGCAGTTATTCATTTATTCCTTGATTTTTTAACAACAAAGGGCATTCCACTATTCTATCCCCTTTCAATTACCAGATATGCGGCTGAAATATATCCTGCAGTCGATACTATAATAACCGTTATTGCAGTGATTACACTGCTTATCATCTACTTAAGAGTAAATGAAAATTATAAGAAGGCTGCCATGGCAGTTTTTATGATTGTTTTAGTATCGTTTGGATGTGTAATGGCTTATGAGAAATCAAACACCATTAATGCCGAGACTCTCACTTTAAACTCAAGTTATAACCATGTAGCCACTTATCCCACACAGGATCCGTTTGTGTGGGATGTTGTAAAAAGCAACTCACAAAACAGCAGCTACATAGTATCAGAGTACAACACCCTGCAAAATCAAGAATCACACATCAGGACATATAATACCCCTTCAATTGAAAATGGGTCTTATACATCAGCCCAAAACGCTATCAATATCGCAAATAACCTTTCAGTTGTTGAAAGGTTTAAATGGAATTCATATTATGCCTTAATCAACGCAAAATACAGTTTAGGGGAATGGAAAATAACTTACTATGATATCCTGAATTCATGGACTGGAAATAACATAACGGTCAAAGTACCTAATTAAATAAATTATGGGGTTAAAATGGCAATAGAATTATTAGGATATAGGGCAGCGGAACTTGGAGCCATATGTGTGGAATTTTTAAATATAGGCCTTTTATCTGGGTTAATTTATCTCTACATCAAAAGTTACAGGCAGATAAAGATTGGATTTACAATTGGGCTTATGCTATTTGCCTCATTCCTGTTACTTAGAAGTATTTTTGCCGTTGTACTTTTGATTTTAGATAATGACATGATTTCAGGTAATCATGAATTTTTAAGCAGCGTTATAGAGTTCATAGCACTTGCCATACTCTTGAAGATCACATGGGACTACTAAATCCATATTTTAAAATCCTGAAATTTGAAATAATTTATTAATTTTGTTTTTCATAAATAAAAAACATCTAATTAAATCCTAAATGATTCAAGGTGAATTTATGAAAATTATACAATTTTTAAAGGATGATTATGAAAAAACAGGGTTATTGGAAGATAATAATGTAATAGAACTTTCATGTTCAAGCCTGGAAGCAATTAACTCTAAAAATATTGATAAATTTAAAAAAGGCGTGAATTGCAAAATTGAAGACATTAAAGTAAGGCCTCCAGTCTCACCGTCTAAAATAGTATGCGTTGGCTTAAATTACAGAGATCATGCAGCTGAACTAAATATGGACCTTCCAGAAGAACCCATACTCTTTATAAAGCCTTCCACAGCAGTAGCAGGGCATTTATATAATATAATTTATCCAAGTTCAAGCCATCAAGTTGATTATGAGGGCGAACTTGGCATCGTTTTATCTAAAGAAGCAAAAAACGTTAAATCAGAAGATGCTGCCAATTACATAGGAGGATATACTGCCTTAAACGATGTTACAGCAAGAGATCTACAAAGAAAAGATGGGCAGTGGACTAGGGCAAAAAGTTTTGATACATTCTGCCCATTTGGACCATGTATTGAAACTAATTTAGATCCAATGAATCAAAATATTTCACTCAAGCTTAATGGAGAAATAAAACAAAAATCAAACACCAAAAATATGATATTCAACGTTTATGAGCTTGTTGAATTCATATCTAATATAATGACCCTTAACCCAGGTGATGTAATTGCAACAGGTACTCCTCCGGGTGTTGGTCCAATGAATATTGGAGATACCGTTGAAGTTGAGATTGAGGGTATTGGAACAGTTAAAAATTTTATAAAAAAGAGTTAAAAAAAATAGTAAATTCCTGCTTGAAATTCCAGCAAGCTATAGGTTAAAATTTAATTATTTTTTTCCAGTTAGCTCTTCAACTTCGTTTTTACCTTTAGCAAGCTCTTTAACCTGTTCTTCATCCATTCTTAAAAGCATGGTCTGAAATTCACCAACATGGGTTTTTTCTTCCTGAGCCACATCTGTAAGCACCTTTTTAAGGTCTTCACTGTCAACCATGTCTGCCATCTGCTCATAGAGGTTAATAGCATCCAATTCTGCCATTATGGCTACTCGTAGAAGTTCCTGGTCTAAATTTTGATTTTCTCTTTTTATTTTATTAATATCTATAGGTACTTTGGAAAACATTCTTTTACTCCCTTAAGATATGATTTAAAATTTCAATATTTAATATGGATTTGATATTTTTTATATTTTATCATTTTTCAAATTTAGACTATTAAAGTTATCTAAAATTAAATTAGCGATATATTTCATTTATTTCATTAAAAAAAAATAAGGATATTTGTAAAAATAACATTTCAAAGGATTAATGAAGTTAATATAATAAAATAAGGATCAGATTTAAAAATCACTACAGTAAAAACTCTGAAAGATCATCAATGACTCAAATCTGAAAAATTATTTCTTTATTTTGCATATGTCTCCTTTTTATTATTTGAAGGGATTAAAAAAGATAAACCCATTGTTATCAGGGACAGCACTGCCAGTATAACAAAAACAATCTGGAAGCTTCCAGTTATATCCAGGATTTGTCCCGTCATACTTGGCCCAATTACGGCGCCTATATAACCGATTGACACGACAACACCTCCTGCGACTCCTGCATGCTTTTTTGGCATGATTTCTACAGGTAAACTGAGTAAAGTATTAAAACGCAGGATGTTTATGATTCCGGCAATAACCATTATAAACCAGATTGCAGACTCTGATGCATATAATATCCATATTGCAAGGAAAGCAAATATCAAGCTGGGCACCCATATAAGCAGTCTTTTTGATATGTTAGTCTTTGAAAAGAGCATTGGAACAAGTATTACAGTTGGAATACCTACCCAAAGCATAACTGATGTTAATAGCCCACTCAAGCCTAAGCCTACTCCTTTTTGCAATAGATAAGTTGGTAACCATCCTGACCATGTATAAAAGAAAATGTTGTGGAGTAAAAGTATAAAAGCCAGTAACCATAACGTTTTGTCTCGCAGTACGTCTTTTAATCCTACAGATTCTGTTTGTTCAAATTCAATTTCAGCACTCGGACAGGGAGGTTCGCGTACCACAACCCACCATAAAATTGTTGCAATCAGCAGTGGTATGCTCCACACATAAAAAACACCATGATAACTATTAGTCAGTGGATAAATTAATGGAATAGTAATAGCCAGAGCTAACCCAATACCTCCTAATAATCCAAATCCATTGATGATTCCCATGACAAAACTTGTTTGCTCGCTCGAACTGCATGATCTGGCTAATTTAGGTAAGTTTGCAAATGTCCATCCCATTCCAAATCCAAAGATAAGCGAAAGGATAAGTAAACCAGAATAAGTTGATACTGTACCTTTAAGCACAGCACCGATACATGCAATAATAGCACCAATTCCAATTGCCTTTTTTAGGCCTATCCTGTCCGCTATAATACCTGCAGGGATCGCTACCAGAGCGATCATAAGAATTGGGGCGCTGAAAAGTAAACTTGTCTGGAAATGAGAAATATGTAAATTTGCAGATAGTATAGTCTCCATAGGAGGGGTAATAAACAAAAATGCCCATGTACAAAAATTCAAAATTATTGCAATTATAAGGATATTCCATGGTATTTTATAATTACTATTAAAATTACCGTTATTCATTTTAGCATCTCTTAAGCAACTTAATACAATTTTTATCTATATTCCACAACTACAATGTATACTATATTGTAACGTTGACCTATTTATAATAAAATAAACCAAATATTTGGAAAATTTTTAATTATAACCCTTGATAATTGTCCATTTCTTAATTCCTGCTTATTCTAATGTGCGGGACAGTATCACCATTATCTCAGATTGATCAACATAAGACTTAAACTTCTATTTCAATTAAAAATTAAAAAATGAGAGTACATCCACTTGATATTACTCTATATAAATAGCAGGCTTGTAAGGCATTGCATTTTTGAACTTACCCTTTGGATCGTAGGTAGGTTTTTCATATACAATTACTTCTGCACCTGCTTCACTTGATAAGAAATCTATTGATTCTTTAATTATAGAACACTCATCAATTTGACCCACATATTTAATTTTAGTCACTTCTCTTGCCACTTTCTTTGCAAAATCAGCAATTTCTTTTTTATTATCATGCAGGTTTTGTTTTGTAGATTCGCCCATTATTCTACCTATATCTGGCCGACCAATATCTTTTGCAATTTCAAAAACCCTCCATTTCCACTGCGGTGCAACATAAATATGGATTTTATTAGGTTCAGTCCCTGTAATTTTTTTTATTTCATTTATATCGCCTGCAAGTCCCTGTACTATTTCTTCGGCCTTTTGAACTTTTTCATCTATTAAATTCTCATTATATTCTGGCCACTGTGCATTTGATACAAATCCTTCCCCGCCAAGTTTGTTCCATAATTCCTCAGATGTATGAGGTACAAACGGAGACATTAAACGTGTCCACCCGCTTAATATATACGTTAAAACATTTGAAATCTCTCTTTTTGCCTCTTCATCCTCTAACTCATGTCCTATACGATGGAAATAGTGATCAATATCTTTTTTAAAGATAAATAATAGTTCCTGCAGTGCTTTTCGTGTCTGGAACCCTTCAAGGGCATCTGTTGCGTCTTTAATTCGCATGTTGAACTGACTTAAAATCCATTTATTTATAGGTTTTTTAACTTCACATAGTTCAAAGTTCTTTAAAGATACTTGAGATCCTTTAATTTCTGCTACTCGATCTGCAAATTCTGAAAACCATTCTAACCGTCTTTTAGTTCCTTTTACTTCATTTTCTCTCCAGTCAAAGTCCTGCCATGGCTCTGCAGATGCCATTAAAAAGAGCCTTACTACATCTGCCCCGTAGGTCTCTATAGCGTCGTTTAAAAGGATTACATTTCCCTTTGATGAGGACATCTTGTTTCCCTCAAGAAGGCCCATTCCAAAGACTACAATACCATTCGGCCACTTGTATTCAGGGAATATTGCTGAATGATGGAACATGTGAAATGAAAGGTGGTTTCCAACCAGGTCCTTAGCTGAAAGTCTCCAATTTAGAGGGTACCAGTAGTTAAATTCATGCTTGATATTTTCAAAAAGTGGATCCTTTACGTTTCCAGAGTACTTCCCTAAGTCTAAAAATACATCATCAAAGAAGGAATCATCGAGATCTTCAGGATCAATACCCTTCATATACTTTGCAATTGTATAGTAAGCCATGTAAATTGTAGAATCACTTAAAGGTTCTATTAACCATTGATTATCCCAAGGCATTTTTGTCCCAAGCCCAAATCTTCGGCTGCACGCCCAATCTTCTAACCATCCAATATAATATTCAAAATTAGCCCTTATTTCTGCAGGAACTATTTGTTCTTGGGCAAGACAGTTATAGGTGCTCTGTTTCCACTGTTCATCAGAATATTTAAGGAACCACTGGTCTTCAAGTATTCTAACAACACATTCTGTACCGCATCTGCACACAACAGGTTTTTCTGCAAAATCATACATTACATCTCCTTTTTTAGCTTTAAGAAGATTTTCTATAACTTCATCTCTTGCAGATGGTACTTTTAAGCCCTCATAATCTGGAATATTGGCCATAATTCCCTTTGTATGTTCTAATTTATACAGCTCATTTGTGGCTTCAGAAAGTCTTGGGTCTTTCTGGTTTTTAACACCAAACTTCTGGATTATTTCCTCTGCTGGGAATTTTCCAAGCCCTTCAAGTTTTACAATACTGATAGGCTCTATTTTTTCCACCTTTTCTTTTATATCATACTTTTCAAGCACTTTTTCGTTCTCTTTAAGGTCTTTAAGCGCTATGTAATCTGCAGGAGCATGTGCTGGAACAGAATAAACAACACCAGAACCATAACCTGGATCTACAAATGAAGCAGGGAGTATGATATGCTCTTTATCAGTTAAGGGGTTCTCTACATATTTACCTATCAGTTCATTTGCATCAATGTCACCTTCAATAACAGCATTCTTTTTTTGATGAATTATATTATCAAAGGCTTTTTTAGTTATTATCCATCTTTCATCGTATATTTTTATACGAATATAGTCTTCATCTGGATTTAACCATAAATTAGTAGCTCCAAAAAGTGTCTCAGGACGGAAAGTTGCAGCTACAAGGTAATCATCACCTATTTTAAATTTAACAAGGGTAAGTTCGTTTATTGCAACACCTTCACCTTCAAGAAGGTCGTGGTCACCAACTGGATTCATTTCTTCTGGACAGTATTTTACTGGATGCTTTCCTTTACCAATATATCCTTTGTTTTTAAGTTTTCTAAACTGCCATTCAACGAATTTTTTATAATGAGGGTCTGTAGTTCTAAATTCTCTTCTCCAGTCTATTGAGTAACCCATACTCTGCATTACATCATGGTATTCACCGCTGAAATATTTTACAATATATTCCGGGTCTGTAAATTTAGCGAGCTCTTCTTTTGAGACTTTATGGACATTTTCATAGATATTTAATGTCCATGGATCTTTCCTTTCAATTCTTTTTGCAATACCTATAACCGGAGCACCTGTCACGTGCCATGCCATTGGGAAAAGAACATTGTAGCCCTGCATTCTTTTAAATCTTGCATATACATCAGGTACTGTGTAAGTCCTCCCATGTCCTATGTGCATTGCCCCACTTGGATAAGGATATGCTACTGTTAAGAAAATTTTCTCTCTATTATCAGGATTAGATTCAAATAAATGTGATTCTGCCCATTTTTTCTGCCATTTCTTTTCTATATCATTATTTGTCAAATGATCACCCAAAATAAACCATTATCAATTAATTCTGTAATTTTATCTAATTTCATCATCTAAGTAATCTAAATACTCTTTAGAACCATTAATTATTGGAATTGCTAAAATAGCAGGATTTTCATAACTGTGAATTTCTTTTACTCGTTTTATAATATTTTCTATGTTACTTACTTTAGTTTTTGCAATGAGAATGGATTCATTATCTTCTTCTATTTCCCCTTTCCACCAGTACAAAGACTCAATTGTAGATATTATATTTACACAACCTGCTAATCTTTCTTCTACAATGGTTCTTCCTATTTTCTTAGATTCTTTCTTTCCAGACGTGGTTATATAAACTAAAGCATGCATTATACTACCCCGTTTAATAAAACTTTAAAATAAGTTCAATTAATCTCAATAACAGATGGTGAGGATAATTTATGTTTAGATGATTCTACCATACCTTTAACCCTTAAAACTTCATCTTCTTCAATTTTAAGGCATTCTGCAATATCACGAATGTCTAAATTTTCATCTGCCATAAGATGCAGTATCTTATCTAAAAGTTCGTATTTAATTCCAAGCTCATCTTCATCAGTTTGGCCAGTCCATAAACCTGCAGTAGGAGCTTTTTCGATTATATTTTTAGGAACACCAATATATTCCGCTATTTCCCTCACATGGGTTTTGTAAAGATCACCTATCGGCAAAACATCTACTCCACCATCACCGTATTTTGTAAAGTACCCTACAAGTAATTCTGTTTTATTTCCAGTTCCCATAACTAACCTGTTCATGGAATTAGAATGGTAATAAAGAAGCATCATTCTTATTCTTGCTTTTAAATTCCCATTTGCAAGCGCGCTATTGCTGCACTGCGGGCAAATTTGTGGGAAAGGTTCAATTAAAGGATCTATGTGCAAATTCTTGTATTTTATCCCTAAATTATCTGCCACTGCCACCGCATCTTCTATATCTTCAGAAGATGTAGTTTCGCTTGGAAGTATCAATCCAAGTATTTTATCACTTTCTATTATCCTTGCACAAAGATAAGCTACTGTTGAAGAATCTATTCCCCCACTGAGCCCTATAACTAACCCATCAACTTTTGCTTCTCTTAATTTGCTTTTTATGAAGTTACATATTTCATCTACAGCTTTTTGCGTATCCAACTTAGGAAATTTAAATTCTTCTTCCATCTTAATCACAGTTCATATTTTAAAAACGCTCATACAAGAGTATTCACAAAACCGTTGGTTTTGTGACCGTAAAAATCGCAGATTTTTACATGTTGTCAAAATTGAAAATTTTGACATTGAGGAAAACGAAGTTTTCCGAACCGCGAAACTGAAAGTTTTGCATGCAACGAAAATTTTTGATTTTCGCATGTTCACAAAACCGTTGGTTTTGTGATTGTAAAAATTTTCAATTTCATAGATATAATGAACATGAGCGTTTAAGACTCATCTATCAGTATGTTTATAATTCTTTAAATAAGACTGTTTTTATAGGATACAATTTTAAAAATATCTTTTTTACAATTATACAAGTTGATATACCAGATATAGTGAATTATTACCGTTTAAATATAATAACTAAAATTTGTATATCAACCACCACATTCCCATTGTTTTAAAAGTAACATACTCTTATAACATAATTTGCAAATTCACAGTAGGAATAACTCTATTTAAAAATTCACCTATCAGTATGATTATATCCTTTAAATAAGACTGTTTTTATAGGATTTTAGGGTATAATCACAAAAACATGTTTTTGTAAAAAATCTGTTCACTATATCTAATCGTAATTACAACTGGAATTTATACTAAATATTGATAATACCATTACTATTTTAGAAAATGTGAATTATACCCGAAAAAGCAAATGAAATTATAATTAACTAATTTAAATAAGGTAGAGCTCTTGATATGAACTCTTTAAAATACCTTATCTACAAAAACATTCCTTTTATAATATACATTTCGTCAGATATGGAATATTACCTCATCAATGCTTAAACAGCAAATAAGATTACATTGGGAGAAATGAAGTTACTACAAGACTTATGCTTAGCCCCATCACAATTACAACTGTAGCCCATGCTATATAGTTAAACATTCTTGAATTTACATGTTCTCCCATTATACTTTTATCGTTGATGATTAAAAGCATTAATATCAGTAAAAATGGTAGCAAAATACCATTTGCGACCTGTGAAAGGTACAGTATGGAAAGCAGTGGCACATTTGGAAGCATGATGATTATAACTGCCAGTATTATAAGCCCAAGATATAACCCGTGGAATACTGGAGCTTCTCTAAAGCTTTTAGAGACCCCTGCTTCAAATCCTAAACTTTCACATACATAATATGCTGTAGATAGCGGCAAAATGCTTGCTGCAAATAAAGATGCGTTTAAAAATCCAAATGCAAACAATAAACTTGCATATTGCCCTGCAAGTGGAGCAAGCGCAGTTGAAACATCAACAACATCATTAACCTGGATCCCATTGGCATGTATAGTAGCGGCACATGCTATCACTATGAAAAATGCAACTATATTTACAACTATGGCCCCAAATACTGCATCTAACTTGGAATATTTTAGATTCTTTAAAGTTATTCCCTTCTCTACAACAGAAGATTGAATGTAAAACATCATCCAGGGAGCTATAGTTGTTCCAACCAGCCCTATAACCATAGTAATATAAGCCGTATTTAGAGATATCTGAGGTATTACTGCATTATGTGCAGCAAGAGCCCAGTCTGGCTGTGAAAGATATCCTGCCACAATATAGGATAGATAAACTAAGGAAGCTAACAGAAATACCTTTTCAACACTTTTATAAGTACCCTTAACCACTAAAAGCCAGACAAATAAGGCAGCTACAGGTAATGCGATAAATTTAGGAACGCCAAATATTCCACTGCTTACAGCTATACCTGAAAATTCAGCTAAAATATTACCCATATTAGCAGCGAGCAGGGCAATCATCATTACGAATGTAAGTCTTAACCCTACTTTCTCACGTATCAAGTCTGCAAGTCCTTTCCCCGATACAACACCCATTCGCACGCCCATTTCCTGAATAATAGCTAAAGCTATGATCATTGGGATAAACAGCCATACTAGATCGTATCCAAACTGGGAACCTGCCAGGGAATAAGTTGTAATACCTCCAGCATCGTTATCAACGTTGGCAGTTATTATCCCAGGGCCCATTACCGAAAGAAATATAATAAAACTCAAAATAAGAGGGTGTTTAAATACTCTTGTAAAAATTCGAACATCCATTAAGATCCCCCATTATCTTCCAAACATTCTTGGAACGTGTTTTTTCCATGCAGTAGGTAACACAATATCTATAGCATCGTCTACTGTAACAACACCTTGAATTTTATTTTCATCTTTAACTACAGGAACGGCAAGTAAATTGTATTTTGCAATTTTTTTTGCCACGTCATGCTCTTCTTCCATTACATCAACCGATATAATATCTCTATGCATGACTTCTGTAATTTTCTGCTCAGGTTCGGTCAGTAGAAGCTCTCTTAAAGACATAACGCCCACTAATGAATTAGAATCAGATAAAACATAGATATAATAAATACTTTCTACTTCTTTTGCCATTTTTCTGAGGGCATTAAGTGTTTGACGCGCCGTAAGCCCTTCTTTTACTGCTGCAAATTCTGTGGTCATTATTCCACCAGCAGTATCTTCTGGATACTTTAAAAGTGATTCAACGTCCTTTGCTTCCTCAGGATCCATTAAGTCAAGTAATTCCTGTGCCCGGTCATCTGAGAGCTCACCTATTAAATCAGCGGCATCGTCAGGTGACATCTCTTCAAGAATGTCTGCAGCTCGCTTAGTTTCCATTTCCTCAAAAAGGCTAACCTGTCTTTCAGGGGAGATTTCTTCTAAAGCATCAGCTGCAACTTCATCATCAAGTGAATTTAAAATAGTAATTGAATCATTAATACTCAACTGATCTACAATTTCTGCTATATCTGCAGGGTGAAGTTTTTTTAAACTGTATTCTGGTACTTTTAATTTTAAACGAGATATATCGCTTTCCAGCACATCAACATCCATCCAGGATATATAATCCTCTTGAAGGTTTATTTTAAGACTACTTGCAATCTTTTCAAGGCCAAGACGCCTTAATATTCCTTTAAAGCTTATATCTACACCTATAAGACGGTAATAACCACGAGTAGTTGATAATTGAAGATCATTGATCCTTCTTATTTTTTTACCTTCTAAATCAACAACCTGTTTGTCCAGAACCTCATCTACAAGTTTAATATCCCTTTTTTTAAGTTTATATTCGTTAATATCTCCAAACTTCACTTTAAGCTTAATTTCTTTGTTTATATGATCTATATCTTCCCAAGGAACAAGTATATCTCTTTTATCGGACGTACGTATGCTTACTGCCTCGACCAGTGGGTAAAGTATATTTACTGATACTATAAAGTCTTTAAACTTTCCAATCTTATTGCCGTCAAGGTCAATTACTGTTTTTTTCATGATTTCACTTAGAAAACGCATCGTACCATCCTCCAATTAAATACTGCGATTACTCCGTTCCCGGGATTATGGGGACCATATCTTCTTTAACACGCTCCATTACAATCATTTCAGTTAAGTCTTCAACACCATCAACTGAACGAATTTTACTATTTATTAATTTGTTGAGCTCTCCAATGCTTGGAACCCATACTTTAATGAGAATATCGTACTCTCCCGAAACGCTGTATACTTCGGATACCTCATCAAGCTTTGATAGCTCTTCTTTAACATATTGATGCTTTTCAGATTCTGTCTGAATTATGATTATTGCAGTTATGTTAAGGCCAATTTTTTGCCAGTCGGGTATCATTGTATAACGCTTTATTACGTCAGTCTCCAACTTTTTAAGCCGGTTGGAGATTGTTGCGTCAGGTACATCAATTTCCTTTGACATCTGCGATATTGTAATTCTCGAATTTCTAATTAAGGAACGGAGTATAGCCGTGTCTATATCATCCATTGTTTATCCAACACCTGTTTGGTTATTGCAGATTACTGTATACCAATGATCACTTATAAAGGTTTGGGAAAATTACCAACATTTTTATAAAAGTTGAGGATTTTTCCAAAAGCATGTGAAATCTTTGGAAATATCAAGATATATAATAAATTAAGCTAAATTTTTATTAAACATAAATGAAAAATGTTCATTTTTTTGAGTAATTATTAGAAAAAATAGTGTTAAACTCAGAAGAATTTACAAAATTAAATAAAAAAGAAGAGGATATTAAAAAAATAACCCTCAAACACGTAGCGTTTGAGGGCTCCCAAAAATCTACGATTTTTGAGGTTGAGGAAATCTATGATTTCCGAACCACGAAAAATTTTTATTTTTTGTAGATTTCAAGCGATTAATTAGAAGCGGGGTTAGCTTCTGGTTCGCCGTATAAAATATCTGCAATATGGGTGAGTTTTTCCATACCTTTAACTTCTTCTGTCTGGAGAGGTATTTGTGCTATAACCTGATTTCCAAACTTCTGCTGGATAGTTTTAAGACGTTGTTCTTGTATTTTACGTCTTGCAGCACAGAACTCACAATCAGCTTCTTCTGGCTGGATCTGGTTTACAATAACACCATCAGCAGTTATGTTGTACTTGGCAAGAGCTTCCATAGCCCTTTCCGATTCATAAATTGACATTTCTTCAGGTATAACAACGGTCTTGAAGGAAGTCCTTTCAGGATCTGCCATAACGCCTCTTGCTTCGCGTATTCTCTTTTTGGTTTCTTCCATGTCCTCTAAAGCACGGTCTTCTTCTTCTTCATCACCCATAAAAGGCATGATGTTTTTAAACGCTTTGGCCATGCTTCCAACCTGACGCCTGATTTTAATCATCTTTCCAACCCATGAATCCATCATTTCAGGGAAAGAAAGTAATCTTAAAGTGTGTCCTGTTGGTGCAGTATCAAAGACAACGATATCATACTCATCAGTAGTCATGTACTGCATGAATTTATCAAATGCAGCTGTCTCATCAATACCCGGAGCCATTGAAGCCATATCCATTTGATCTTGGAGCATTCCCATATCCATACCAGGATTCATTGCTTTCTGTTGCTCCATCTGTGCTTGATATTCTTGCATAGCAATTTCCGGATCAATTTCCACTGCTTCTAGATTTTCAGCTATTGGTGTTGGGTTGTGCCCTATATTTTTCTCATAAGAGTCAGAAAGGGAGTGTGCAGGGTCTGTAGAAATTACAAGAGTTTTTTTACCCTGTCTTGCAAACCATAATGCTGTTGCAGCAGATACGGTTGTTTTACCGACTCCTCCTTTTCCACCTATAAATACAAATGTTGTTTTTCCTTTGTTGAATTTAAAAAGGTCTTTAAATG
>JAEZKE010000061.1 GCA_023436175.1 Methanobacteriota archaeon | reverse complement strand
CAAGCATTTTATCCATTCCTTTAGGACCTAAAGTAGTTCTTACAGTCTCAGCAAGGAGTTTCCCTGCGGTAATATTTACTCTTTGAGCGTCTCTTCCTAATAATCTGTCAGTACCTTCTGGAAATATTAAAATTGGTTGGTTTCCACCACCTAACTGTGCCACATTAATCACCTCATAAATTTTTTATTTATGTGGTTCAGAAATTCCCAATCAAGTTTGGGAATTTCTTCAACCTCATAAATTTTTTTAAATTTTGGGTTCAGGAAATTTCAATCAAAGATGAAATTTTCCTCAACCTCAATTTTTTTAAAATTTACACGGAAAATCTCAGATGAGATTTTCTTTAGAATTCTATTCTTTGTATTTTATCAATGGGTTAGAGGTTCTATAAATAATTTGCGCATTCTGATTTAAAACAAATGTTTAAAATTTAAGAAAAAATGTGGATATAATCAGTAAATAAATGTTAATTTTAGTTTTGAATTAAACAATATTTAATATCTGATCCCCTTTTTAACTTAAATGTTCATTGTTATCTAGTTTGAGTTTAGATAGTCTTATTTTATTCTTCAATTTCATACTCAAATTCAAAGAATGGCTCTCCACTGATTTCATCCTCTAAAAGATGTTCCATTTCGTGTGATATACCATATGCATTTGAACCTGTAAATTTAAAAGGTCCTTCAACTTTTTTTAAGCTGATTTTTTTAGTCATGGGATTAAGTGAAGCTTTTATTGCATATTCCGCGTCGATTGTTGTTTTATACGGCCTTTTCACAATTTCCCTTTCCTTTTTATTTCCACATTTTTCAAGTCTGTAGATTGTTCCTTCCTGATTTAAAATCACCGGATTTAAAAATAAAAAAACATTTTCCAGGGTATAACCTATCATTTTTTCCTCATCAAAACGGGTGATCTTTTCTTTTATGGCCATAACATTTGTAGATTCTACTTTAAGGCTCCAATCTCCCCCAAACTTAATTGAAAAAAGTAAAGGTAAAAATACATCTTTAGGAATTTGAAGTTTTTCTATCACTTCTTTTTCCATTAAATTAAATGACAATTGCTTTTTAAAATCTTCTATTTCCTTTATTCAAACACTCCCCATTTAATTTATTATCTACATGATAAATCAATTTATGCTCGGATTAAGCACAGTTCAATAATCTGTTAAAATTTAATATATGTTAAATTCATTCGTGTGATTAATGGTTTGTGGTATAACTTAAAAATATCATTTGCATTTATTCGCTGATGGTAAAATTCAGTTAACAGCTTAAATTGGCAAACCTTAACATAGCATAATTTTTTAATCTGGGTTTAGTTTATTATTTAAATATAAAAATTCATATATTGGATTAGTTATAAATGAACAAAAAATAAATTTTAAAGGAATATTAAGTAATCATTGAAATTGATTTTTTATTGTAAATTAGAGGATGACAGAATGCCAGTTATAACATTTGAGTATGATGATCTTTATAAAATTTTAGGAAAAGAAATCCCCAAGGACGAATTAATAGACCTTTTACCTATGATTTCAAGTGATATAGAAGGTTATGACGATAATGAGGTTAAAGTGGAGTTTTTTCCGAACCGACCAGATCACTTAAGCGTTGAAGGAGTTGCCAGAACCCTTAAAGGATTCTTAAATATAAAAAAAGGGCTGCCAGAATATGAATTAGAGCCATCTGAAATAAACGTTGAAGTTGATGAAGATTTAGGTAGTATAAGGCCATATATTGCTTTTGGAATAGTGGAAGGAGTAGATTTAAGTGGAAATAAACTAAAACAGGTCATGGAATTTCAGGAAGACCTTCACTGGGTTATAGGAAGGGATCGAAAAAAAGTTGCAATCGGAATTCATAATTTAGACGTTATAGAGCCCCCTTTTTTCTACAAAGCTGCAGATCCAGATAAAGAGTCATTTGTACCACTGGAATGTACTCAAGAAATGACTCTAAATGAGATACTGCATGAACATAAAAAAGGAAAAGATTATGCACATCTGCTTGAAAAATTCGACAAATATCCACTTATAGTAGATTCTAAGGGGAATGTCCTTTCAATGCCTCCAATAATCAATGGAGAACTTACTAAACTCACAGAAGATACCCAGAATATCCTTGTTGATGTTACTGGAACTGATGAAAAAGCTGTAAACTATGCACTTAACATTATTATGACTTCTTTTGCTGAGGTAGGAGGTAGCTTAAAGTCATTGGATGTAATTTATGGGGACAAACAAGTCCAAACACCTGATTTAACTCCAAAGAAAAAAGAGGTAAGTGTTAGTAACGCGGCAAAGAAAATTGGTATAGATCTCACGCTAAAAGATGTTGTAGATTTCCTTGGAAAAGTTAGAATAGGGGCGGAAATTAAGGGTGAAGATGTAGTTGAAGCCATTATTCCAGCATATAGGATAGATATTTTACATGAAGTTGATATTATTGAAAATATTGCTATAGGCTATTGTTTCAAGAAAATAGGCTCCGAATTACCTGAAATTGCAACTGTGGCAGAGGAAGATAAAGGTGAATTCTTTGATAATCTGTTAAGGGAAATCTTAATTGGAATGGGCTTTATTGAGATAATGAGTCTTATGCTTACCAGTGAAAAAGAACATTACAAAAACATGAGAATTCTTGAAGATGAACGTGTAATTGTAGCTCAACCAATATCAACAGACAGAACTATGTTAAGAAAGAACCTTTTACAGGGATTAATGGAGTTTTTAGAAGATAATAAACATGAAGAGCTTCCACAAAGAATTTTTGAAGTTGGAACTGTTGTATCTATAGATGAAACATGCGAAACATGTACTCGAGATTATAGAAAGTTAGCAGGAGCTATAACTCACTCTACTGCAAACTTCACAGAAATAAAATCAACCGTAGCTGCATTATTTGTAAATCTTGGACTTGAAATGGATATCGAAACATATAACCATCCTTCTTTTATAAAAGGAAGATGTGCAAAAGTTAAAGGAATAAATGGGTGGAAATCTGAGAAGTTAGAGGTAAGTGGTTTCTTTGGAGAAGTTCATCCAGAAGTTATAACCAACTTTAACCTTGAATATCCAGTTATTGCTTTTGAAATGGAATTTAAAGATTCTGAGTTTTAAGTAAAGAATAAAACAATTCCTTTATTTATTTTTTTTATATGCAAAAAATCTGACTATTTTTTAGTATAATTTCATAATTTCCACATTCAACAGTAATCTTTTTATACCCTTATGTGTTAATTTATTAATAATATGTCTGGAGGCAAATAAGATGACATTTGCTAAATGGGTAAAAATCATTTTGAAAAATCCTGTAATTAAAGATAAAAAAGAGACTGATGAACTTATTTATACTATTGGAGAATCTTTCGATGAAAATTTAGGTAAGATACAACAGATCCATATAAATGGGGATCAGATACTCATTTCATGTAATTCACTAAAAAATAATGAAAATGTATCTGTAGGCATCCCCTTAAATTCAAACGTTTTAAAATATTATTATGGTAAAAATTCTATGAAAATTTCTTGAATTTTAATCATTATCGATATATTTAATCTTATTTTAAGTGCAGATATTTTTAAAATAAATATATCACAACTTCAAAAAATGTAACTTTAAGATTGACAGATTCTATTTTCCCATAACAGTAATTACAAATTTTCTATTTCGGGGGCCATCTAATTCAACAAAGAAAACACTTTGCCATGTTCCTAAGCATAGAGAACCATTTTCTATAGGAATAGTTTCACTACTTCCAATAAAAAACGATCTTATATGAGAATCTGCATTATTATCTATTTTATCATGTAAATAATTATTATTCTCTGGAATTAAAGACTCAAGAGTATTTTGAAAATCTTTCACAAGTCCCGGTTCATTTTCATTTATCACGACCCCAGCAGTTGAATGTTTAGCAAATATATTGATCAGACCATCTTTTATTTTACTCTTAGTTAAAGTATTATTAAGATCCTGAGTCATGTCTATAATTTCTATCCTCTTATTTGATCCTTTGTTTAATACATGCCGTTCCATACTTCCAACCACACATTATATTGTGTAATAAAAATGAAATATTATGTTCCTATTTTTATTAGGTATGATGTTTTATTAAATGATTACCTTAAATATTATTACAAAAACCAGTTTTCACACATGATTTCACCTCAAAATTATTAACTCACAATATATTAATAATAAAAAAATAAAGTTTAATTGTTTCTTTATATCATAACACCCCGTATAGGAAGCAATTACCCATATTACACACCATACATCCAAGCATCAGCTTTAAAAGATTATGTGAGTAATAATTTAGCTGCAGAATATATATTTAAGTTTAAAACAGGTAAATATTAAAAATTCGCCTTTTTTGTTTCTATTTTAAAATTATAAGCCATATTTCTTTCAAAATATAATTTATATAGTGAATATTATCATTTATTTATTAAATTATCCATATTTTTTCGGATTGAGTTTTAATAACTTTTATATATCATGATTAATTATTAATTATCACATAAGTATTTAATTACTTATTAATAATGGAAATAAGGCATAAAGGAGGTATTATAATGTCAGATGCTTCTAAAGATGGAGAGAAAAAGAAAGGGTGGTGGAAAAGGCAAACTTTAACTGCTAAAGTTTTGATCGCATTTTTTATCATCATTGCATTGGGTGTTGTAGCAGGTGCAGGATATATTGCATCATTACCAACATATACAGATTTAAATGTTAGTTATGGTAATTTCAGTGGTGAAACAAACAATATTGTACTTATCAGTGGAGTTACAGAGCCAGGGGCTAACGTTACTGTCAATAACCATTCTGTTACTACTACCAGTGCAGGTAAATTCTCATATAAGGTTACCAATATTCCATTGGGTACTCAAAATGCCACAGTTGTGGCCAAAGTCTCAGGTAAAGAACCTACAACAGCAATCATCGAAATAAAACGAAGTAAAGAGAATAATTGGTATGAACTACAAACTCAACTTTTGAACCAAACAAATGTAGTGATTTATTAGGTTAATTTTCATCAGATAATTAACCTTTTTTTATCTGTAAACAAGTTAAATTGTATAATTTATATTTCTTAAGAGCATAATCAAAAAAAATTTCTTTTTTATTTTTTAGATTTTAACTCTATTTTATATTCTAATTTTACACTTCTTAAAGACAATATACAAATTATTTTCATTTCATCAGAATCTCTTTCCTTTGATTCATTATTTTGTAATCTTCCTGTTATAGTCCTATAATCATTAAACCTATGTATTAAAATATTAAGTTTTTCAATTTATTTTTTAAATTACAATCTCCCAGTATATATATGCAAAATGTTTATGTTTTTTAAATTTAAATAATAAATTTGGTTTGTTTTTATGCCAGAAATAGAGTTTAAATAGAACGTATTTGTCTAATTATTTAATACATATTTTGTCATGTGCATAATAATTACCTTTAATTTTATATTTATATTAAAAATTAAATATTAAGGACTTCTATTTCCAAGAATTAATGTAAAATTGACAACTCAAAAAGTTATACGTTTAAACTATTGAAATAAGATTTATATACAATACTAATCCCAAAAAACTAATAAATCAAGAAAAAAACAAAAAATAAATTAATTTGAAGATTAAATAAAGCTATTAATAACTATTATAACATGAATAATGTCAACTGAACCTAAAGACGCATGAATCAGAATATTCTGCTATGGTTGAATTTTGATCCACATTTCCTTCAAATTCGGTCCAGTTAAAGCTGCAATTTATTATTGCATGACAATTAAGGCAAAAAACTGGTTTCTTTTTAGCTTCATGTTTCCATGGGCAGTTTAAAAATTCTATATAATACCCTTGATTGTTAGAAGAGAGTTTGTTTTGTATACCAAAACTAGAGAATAAATCCGAAAGCCAGGAAAGATAAGTATTGAATACAGTATTGGGGTCATCTGTTAATTGTTTTTTCATTTCTTCATTAAAATTGGGTTTTAAATCTTCTTCTAATCGTTTTTCAAGGATATTTAAAAGCATGACCTTAAGTTCCTCTTGAGAAGTTTCGGCATATTTAGGTAAAGCTGTCAAAACGAAATCATAATAATCTGCCAATATCCTTCTCCGAATACTTTCACTATTTTTCTTTTCTAATTTATGTTTATAAAGGGCCATTTCAATGTAGGCTTTCACTTCACCCTTTCTAAACGGTTTGATCATATATCCATAAGGTTCTGTTACTCGTGCACGTTTTAATACATCATCATCAGAATAAGCTGTTAAATAAATTATTGGAATATCTAGATCATCATGTATTTGCTGTGCAGCTTCTATACCATCCATCTTTCCTTTTAAAACTATATCCATCAGTATTAAATCAGGCCTTAACTGGTCTGCACACTTAACTGCATCTTCACCAGTATCAATTATGCCTACAACGTCATATCCTAAATCCACCAATTTCTGTTCTACAGCCATTGCCATGATAATCTCATCTTCAACTATCAGAATTTTTTCACCCGACATTAAATCCCTCCTCATATCTCTAATTCTTTAAATGTAATTCTAAATTCAGTTCCTTCTGATGTATCAAGCTCTATAATTCCGCCTATTTGTCTCGTAATCTTAGTTACAAGTTCCAATCCCAATGTACCAGTCTTTTTATAGTCTAAATCTTGTGGAAATCCTATTCCATTATCTTTAACTACTAATACAAGATTATCATTAATTTTATTGAATATTACAGTGATAGTACTGGTTTCAGTTGATGGTCCACCGTTTTTAGCTGTGGAAAATGCATATTTCAAACTGTTTGTTAACAATTCATTTAATATCAAACCTAATGGGATTGCGGTATCTATATCCAACATAATGTCTTCAACATCGGTGATCAGCTTAATCTGATCTGGAGCAACTGTATACACATCCAATAGATCAGTTGTTAAAGTACGAATATAGTCTCCAAAATCAATCCTTTTAAGATCTGTTGATTTATAGAGCCTTTCATGTATAAGTGCCATAGAATTTGCTCGATCTTGGCTTTGCCTGAAAAAATCAAAATCTGTTTTATCTTTAATGTAATGGGACTGAAGTTCTAACAGATTAGATATTATAATCAGGTTGTTTTTAACCCTGTGATGAATCTCTTTTAAAAGCATTTCTTTTTCCATTAAAGCCTTTTGCAATTCTATTTTGTTTCTTTTAAGTTCAGCTAACTCATCACGTTCTGTAAGTGCTCTTTTAATTGCAGGTACTAATTTTGTAAGATTATTTTTAAATACGTAGTCTGTAGCACCTTTTTTTAACATGTCTACTGCGAATTCATCCCCAATTTTTCCACTTACAAAAATAAATGGTATTTCCGGAGCTATTTCTTTTGTAATTTCTAAAGCAGAAACCCCATCAAACTTAGGAAGAGAATGATCAGCTAATATTATGTCTGTTTTAAATTCATTAATCCCTTTAATGAACTCTTCCTCTATCTCCACTTGTTTAGATATGAATTTTATACCTTCACGGCGTAATTCATATTCTATCAGCTCGACATCGAACTGAACATCTTCTAATATAAGAATTTTGAGTTTTCCTTCCATTTTATCATCTATCCATAACTTAAAACCTTTTCTCCAATTCTTAAATTTTATCGTGAACTTTTCTATTGCTCTTATTTAGTTCTATAATGAATTTCACAGTATAAACCAAAATTAAAACTGCTGCTATCTCTATTGATAATAATAAATCACCAAAAACCATCCTGGCAGCTGGATCATTCTTGAGTAATATTGAAATGGATATAAAACTAATTAAAATAGCAAGAGCTACAATTACTGCATTATTAAAAGATATAAATGGAGATTTAAACATTTCAGAAGTGGAATACAAATCCAAATCTGTTATTACTTTAGGATTAAAAGGTAATTCCAAAATAAGTCCAAATAATCCCCTTTTTTTAGACATGATGCTGTAATAGTGTTCACATGCTTTTATATATTGTTTAATCTACCGTGAAATTTAGCACATTATGAAAAATCTCAAAAAAAATAAAAAATCAGCTCTAAAATTAAAATGGCAATTTATTAATTTATTATTCTTTTGCACTAAACCTTTTACTGTGATATACTTATTTTATAAGAATTTATTCAATTTATAGTTTAATTACAGTAATAAATGAGATTTATATTATTTGATTTAAAGAATTTATTTTTCAGGTTTAGTTAAGTCAGTTAAAATTCTTCTAACTACCATATTACTAATTATATCTGTTAGCATTCGTGACATTGAAAGTAAATCCTGATCTAATGCTCTGGTTATCCTCTCTTTAAATTGATTTAATTCAGCATCAGTAACAGATACCATATATTCTGTATTTTTCTCCTTCTCATTTCTCCCATGTTTAAGTTCCATTTCAATCCACCACATTAACTTTTTAGTTTTATCATTAAATTAAATCAACATAAATGAGTTAAATTGTAAATAAAAAATTTAGATCAATAAATATTATAACTTATGGGTTAATGACAAGTTTAAAAAGTAGTAGCCATTTTAATATAATCTTCAGCATGTTCGACGTATTGAAAATCATGTAAATAAATAATAAAGTTAAGTCCCATTCACGCTCAAAAACTTCATTAAATATTTTTATCTAACTAATTTAATATCTTACTTATTATATAATAAGTAATAAAAGGTGGTATTCAATGACTGAAGACTTATTTCAGATGTTAAAAAATGACCATAACAATGTTAAAAATCTCTTAAAGGAAGCCTCAGATAAGGAAGATAGTTCTAAATTTAGAGAAATCAAAAATCAATTAAATATACACATGGATGGTGAAGAAAAATACTTTTATCCTCGATTAAAGCGAATAGATGAATATGGAGTGAATCAAAGTTTTAAAGAACATGAAGAAGCCAGGAAAATTATTAAAGATATGGAAAAAATCCACTGGAAAGACAAAGAATGGATGAATAAACTAAGGGAGTTAAAAAAATCTGTAGAAACTCATTTTGAAAAAGAAGAAAACATAATATTTCCAGAAAGTGAAAAACTCAGCACCCTTCAAAGAGAAGAAATATCCCAAAATATAGAGGAAGAAAATGCACGTAAAAGGTTAAGAAGCATTCCACATGAAAAATTAGTTCCTTTACCTGATAACATTGAGGTTCCGGGAACTATTCATGCATCTAAAGTTAAAGTACCTTCAATGTATACAAATGGAGATGTTGAGTATGAAGATGCTGAAGGAAATAAGGTGGATAAGAAAAAAGCTACACATATACGGCTTACAGGTATTGATAGGAGATCTGATATTGTTATAGGGCCTGTTAAGCCCAAAGGAATGATCAGGTTAACTCTATATTTTAATGATAAAAATTCACCTGAAACCAAGGAAAAATCAACAACGAGCAAAAGTAAAATTTTCAATGAAGAATACAAGCCTATAAATATATAATTTATGGAAACATCATGCCGCAACTCTTAACCTAAATCTAAAAAGGTTATTAACTTTAATAGTATCCCAATCTTGATTTAAAATTCAATTAAATCTATTTTAAATCTCTTTTTAGGTTATATTTTTGAAATGTATCTTGGCTTTATTGATTTTTAAATTCGACTTTTTTCCTAGTTTTTAGAAATTGATTAAATTTTTTAAGGTAAAATAAACATACTTTGATTTTAAATACTTGTTAGTTACTCTTATTTTAGCTTTTAAAATGTTTTTATCATTATATTCATTACTTTAAGTTTAAAACCATATTTGTGGAAATAAAAACTCCAAATATTCAAGTTTACAACCATATACCTACATCTTAAAAATTGATTGACATATCAATATTAGTAATGTCCATTACTGATTACAGAAATTACTTTTAAACAGGCTTTAAATCTTAAAAAGAGCTATATAAATGTCTTTTTTTCAATTTTAAACCAAATGATTTATATATGATCACATCTTATTATGGTTGTACTTTAATGTCCTAATTTAATATTTCATATATTAGGGCGCGGAGGCGGTATAATTAAGCGAAATAATATATTTAAGATCTTGGGATTTCTTGTAATCCTTATGATTTTGGGAATGCCAGCAGTATCAGCAGGTAGTGTTGGTGCAAAACACGTGGTTGTAACATCAAAATATGTAATGGCAACTGGAAAACATACTTGCTCAATGGCCACAGATTATAAATATCATACAAGAGTTTTCTATAATTATAATCCACAAAAACATACATGGGGAACATTAAAATTCCAAAAAGGAGCATATTATGGACCAAATCATGGTACAAGTCCAGAAGGACTTTGGTATGATACTAAAACAGATATGGATTGGTGTTTAGTTTCTGGAAAATCCCATGATCACCGTAATATATATCTAATTCCATATAGTGGAATAATTAATGGAAAAAAAGTAGTTAACGGATATTTCGTATAATTTTTCGTTAATTATGACTGAAGGCCTAATTAAACAGATTAGGCTTTAATATTTTTATTTTTAAATGATTTAAATTTCATATTTCAAATGTTTAGTTATCAAAACTTAATTCATTCCAGTTCAAAAGTTAATTTTAAACTTAAAAATAAAAAATAAAACAGGTAAAAAGGACATAAAAATTATAAAAATAACACGTTAGGAAGATTATCTAAATTATCAGAAGGAGTTAGGTCTTTATCTGTCCGTATATATTTATTTCCATTTACCCGGATAATATTAACCTCCTGGCCTTCATCCCAAATTCCCTGATTACCATTTAAGATTGTTATAAACGTGTAGTTACTTTCTAAAGCTGAAACTACTTGCTCTCGTGACCATACTTCAGCATCACCAATTGCATTTCCTTTATCTTTATGAACCCTTACCTGATCGATGTAAATTCCTTTGCCATTAAATCTAACAGCTGATATGCCATAATCTGCCCATTTTTCCATGGAATCTCCTCTTTTTATCAAAAAATATTATTGAATCCAAATATTAACACATTCTAACAATATGATCTTGTATCAGTTGATGAATGATATTTATTGTTTGCTATTTAGACTAAATAGAAAAGATTATGGTATATTATTAGAAATAGATTAATATACTTGCTAATTACTAATTTCTAAAGATTCTTTTAAGTTTAATTACAACAAGAAGTGAGTTTTAACCAGTACTAATTAGTTTTTAGATGTGGTCAACAAAATAACTGTAGAAGAATAGTATACTATTAATTTATTTAAATTTTTAAAGTGCATACGTGCTATTAAGGGACCATAATTAAGCTTACTTTAGTTAAAAGAACCATTAAGAATTATTAGGATATTTTCTTTTTAAATCTAATTTAAGATGTTTAATGTATTAGCTACATATGTCCTAATGAGTAAACAAAGTAATTTAAAAGCCTTTAGGTAATGTTTAAATGATTTAAGTTATTTTTAAAAAGGGGCGCTGTAAACGCTCTTTATCTTAAATTAGTAAGTTAAATTTAAATAATATTAAACATATAAATAATAATGTTAATTTTAAATCAGTTATTATCCTGAGTTTTTTAGATTTATAATCGGCCTGGTGACCCCATGAACTCCAAAAGCTATAAAACATTTGATATATTACTAGTTGAAGATAATCCTGCAGATGCACGCTTAATAACTGAATTTTTAAATGACGCCGACCTCATAAACGATTTATATATACGACAAGACGGAATAAAAGCCATGGACTTTTTAAATCAGCACTGCAAGCAAAATGACTATTACCCTAATTTTGTAATTTTAGATTTAAATTTACCTGGAAAGAATGGTCTGGAAGTTTTAAAGGAAATTAAAACGGATAATGATTTAAGAAAAATACCCGTGATGATTTTTACAACTTCTACAGCAGAAGAAGATATTAAAAAGTGCTATGACAACCATGCCAGCTGTTATATCACTAAGCCTCTTGATTTTGATGAATTCACAAAAACAATAAATTTAATTAAAGATTTTTGGCTTAATACGGTAAAATTACCATAGATAAGTACTTTTAAATTAAAATATATTTCAATTAATCCATGAATTTATTCAGTCAATCTGTACTTAGTAACATGTTTATGCCTTTTTTAAATGTAATTTGAGTATATCTCTTAAAATTTGGATATCCACGTAAATATTCCATTATGATCATATCTTTTTGAAATGGTGATCTCTATTAAACTTCTATTTCTTTAGATAATACTAAAAATGAGGATATGACATATATTATAATGATGCAAAATAAAAGTAAGGTGGAAAAGGCACTGATTGCCCCCTCGGTTTATAAACTACAAATAAAGGTTATAAATCAATTTGCAGCAGGAGACATCACAAGAAATAGATTAGTCATGCAGCATATTCCTAAAACATCCCTTACCAATCAATTATTCCTTGCTGCAAAAAAAGGTACTCCTATTGTAACATTTGGAAAGAAAAATAGGCCGGGTATCATGATTTTAGCAGGAGTTCATGGTAATGAGTATCCTGCCCAAATAGCTGCCGTTAAGCTTATAAATAGGTTAGCAGCAGAAGAACTTAGTGTAACGGTGCACGTAATTCCATTTGCCATACCATTTTCAACTGAAAGAAGTCTTAGATCATGGAAAGGTCAAGATCCAAATAGAACTGCAAATTTATATGGAACTCCAACAAACAACATACTGGCCTTTTCAAAAAGAAATGAAGTTAAATATTTAGGTGATTTTCATTCCACACGACCTGGAGGATATCCGGGAAAGCTAAGTGTACTCTGTTCAGAAGTCCCCTGCCTCTTAAGTTTCCAAATGGCAGATTTTATAGAAAAAGAAACCAAATCAACATTATTATCATTTACAAAAGCAGGATCGATATATCCCGGAGCTCTGGAAGATGTATTCAATTTAGCAGGAATTCCCGCAGTAACAGGAGAATCAATGTCTCCTCATGGAACAGTCCTGCCCGGAAGTGTCGATGCATCCTTAGAGCAAATGTACGCGTTTTTAAAATTTCATAAAGTACTCAAAAAAGCTCCAGAAGTAACGTAATTAAACAATAAATTAAATCACTAAATTTAAGTGAGAACTTAATTTAATATCCAATATATCTAAACTATCAAAATATTTGATAAAATGAACTCTTTATAAACTTAAATATGATATTAAATGGTTCATCAGCTTTATTTACAAAGATATACTTGGGAAATGTCATATTTTGCCTGTTTGTATGGTCATATGTTAATTCTGCAAAAACATATTTCATATCTGCTTTATTCAATTTTTTACCATCTACAGTGACTGAACCTGGAACACTTTTATTAGCTTCCATATAATCATGAACATCTTTTCCAGCTTCCCTGTATTCGTCGATTGTAAGGACTCCAAAATAAGTGCTTTCTCCAGATATAGCACCTGAGAACTTATCTGATGTATTTTGAATAGGATAGCCACTGACATACTGTGATGCTAAGTATAGCCATTTTAAAGTACCTACTTTAGGTTTTTTACCGTCTAAAATACTTTGTGAGCCGTATGCTACCACTTCAGGATCTATTTCATGAGTTCCAATTAGATTAAAGTTATAATTAGAACTCAATTGATTTTTATTAGTAGAATATGCTGCATCAATCAATCCAGACGCTATTTTGTTAATTTCTTCATCCTGTGAAGATGTCCCTACATTTGGTTGGATTAATTCAACTCCGGCACTTTTTAAAAATGAAGAAGGGTCGTATAAACCTGCAAAATAGATATTTGAATAGTTATCATCCCAAGCTCTGGGTAAATAGCTTGTATTATCCAAATTAAGCTTTCCATAATTTATGAAAACAATTCCATCCAAATTTTGGGAATATTTTTTAAGATAACCGCTTTTAATACCTTTAATTAGATCTACCATAGATCCAGGATCCACTGCTGCAATATAAGCTGCAATTCCACCCGGCGCATTTTTAATTGCCCTTGGTGCCTCCCCAGGTTTTGGGGATTGATCATCTAGTTTTACATTAGCTGACCCGGATATAGCCTCTTTTATTTTGTTGAGCATCTCTTTATCTGTATTTTCCGATATCAAGTTGTCGCAGGTGATGTAAATTACCGGAAGTTCGTTGTTAACATAACTATTCATAACGATACTTGTTGTAATATCATTTGAAGACCATAATGTGACTTTATCATTAACTGTAACATTTTTGTCTATATCAAAGCTCGCGTCTTTCCATAGAATCATGGCCACTGGTAAAAGACTTGAAGGGGCTTTAATTTTTGTATTTCCACTTTGAATACTGGTTAATGTATTTTCATCATTACCATTCCATACTCTTTGTTTTTCAAGAGTAGGATATTGATCAAGCACAGAATCAGGTATTGTAGAGGGAGAAGCACAAATTATGATCTTTTTAGGCCCTAATTTTTGAATTTCAGCATTTACATTATCTGGAATAGTATTACCCACTACTAAAAGCGGAGCGTTATTTTTTATTGCAACCAATGCTGCAGATATATCCTGACCTGTTCCAAGTACTACAACATCGCTCTTTGTCCAGTATTTGCTGGAAAGACTTACTGAATCTGCTGCAACTTTTTCCCCACTTAGGGAAATGTCTCCCACAATAACCGCATTTTTACCACTTAAATAATTTAAAACTGCCTGACTTGGGTTTTTATCGCTTAAAATAAGTTGACTGTTTGTAAATGATGCTGCAGGAGCTGTTATTATCTCATTTGAAGGTTCACTCACAAATATACTTGCTGATGCAGGAGCAACTAAAATAAAAAGAGTTATAAAAAATATTATGGCTTTATGCATTAAAAACACCCCAAAAATAAAGGAATAACTGTCTAAAATTGAGCTTCAATTTCGTCTTCTTCCATGATCCGCTCACAGTAGTAGCATCTCAAAACCACTGGTTTTTTTCCTGTTACAAAGAATTTTATCTGTACTGGCTCATCTGTATTTGTTATACAATTTGGATTAGGACATTTTAAAATGTCATTTACCTTATCTAAAAGGTGCACTTTACTTTTTTCTACAATTTCGTAATCCCTGATTATATTGATTGTAGCAGAGGGTGCTATTAATGCTATTTTATCCACTTCTTTAGGGGCTAACTCACGCCCCTCTATTTTAACTATATCTTTACTACCCATCTCAGAAGATAAAACATTCATAGCAACAGTTACTGTAGTTTTTTCATTTGGTAATTCAAGTATTTTAAGAACACTTAAAGCTCTATTTGCAGTTATATGATCTATTACTGTACCGTTCTTTATTGGCTTAACCTTAAGTTCTTTTGGCGTTTTCATGTTATACCTGCAGTAATTTTTATTTAATACTTATATCTGAATATGTGCAAAATGATATGTAAATCTATGTAAACTTCAAATAAATTAATTTAACATTTTTTTAATGCACAATTTATAATAAATTGATACAAGTTTTTTAAAATTGTCTGTATCTAATAAAAATAGTACCCTTTTGCTTATAAATTTTAGTTTTTATAAAACACTACACAATTTAACTTAAAAAGTAAAAAAAATAGATGTCATAATCATTTAACCTATCAAATTAGGAATTACATGTTTACCAAAATCTTCAATAAACTTCCTTTGACTTCTGTTTACATTGTGGAGATAAATATGCTCAAATCCTTGCTTACCATATTCTTCCAACTGTTTTAGGTGATCTTCAATATCAGAGGAAACATGTACTTTTTCATTTATATCATGAGGTTTAACAAGTAGAGACGCATCATCAAATTGTTCAGGTATTCTTAATTCAGTTTGTACACGGTTTTTAAATGCATTAGTTTTCCACTGCTCCCATGCACCTTTTAATGCTTCTTTATCAGTTTCAGCATAAGACAATTGTGCCTTAAGATACATTGGCTTTCCTTTTCCACCGCCGCGATGAAAAGCTTTTACAACAGATTTAAGTTCTTTTTTAGGTTTTGGAGTTGTAATTAAGCCATCTGCCCATCCCCCAATCCATTCTGCAGTTTCAACAGAGATTGCCGCACCTACCAAAAGAAGTGGATTCTTGGGCCTTGTATAAAGCGTGGCCTCTTCAATATTAACATATCCACGGTATGTTACAGTCCCTCCTGCCCAAAGCGCTTTTATAATGGCTGCAGATTCCTTTAAACGTTCATTTCGTTCAACTTTTGAAGGCCATCTTTCGCCTGTAATTCCTTCATTTAGCAGTTGTCCACTTCCTACCGCTACCCAGAACCTATCTGGAAACATTTCGCCAATTGTAGCCGCTGCCTGAGCTATTACAGCAGGATGATATCGTTGTCCAGGTGAAGTTACCACTCCAAACGGTAGTGATGTAGCATTTAATGCTGCTCCAAGCCATGTCCATGCAAATCCACATTCACCCTGATTTTTACCCCACGGATGAAAATGATCTGAACACATCGCTGCATTAAATCCTGATTTTTCTGCTAATTGAACCAAATTTAGCAATTCACTTGGTTTAAATTGCTCATGAGATGCATGAAAACCAATTTTCATATTATTCACGTACATTAACATTATTTTAATTAGTTTATAATCATTTTTCAGAAACTGAAGATCTCCACAGGTTTTGGATGTCCTTTGGAAGATTAGATCGCACCTGTTTTATTTCACCTGCACCTCTAAGCTTGTTTTCTAATAAATGGAATACTGCACGGGTAGCTTCTTCAGTTTCTATTGGCCTTCTTGGAGACTTTTCCTGTACTTTCTGGAAAAATTCTTCCCTACTTTTTATTTTTTCAGGCTTATGTCTTGTACTATATCCTTCATAATAAATGCCCTTCATAACCATTGGAAGTTCATCTCCAAGTTCTATAGCTTCTTCAATAGGCAGTCTATCTCTTAATGTCTGGATAACTGATCTAAAAGCTATATAAACCATGTTTTCATCTTCCCATCCCAGATCATCTTGCATTTCATGTAGCCATTCTTTTGTTTTTTGTGTAGACTTTTCTATTGATGAAAATGCAGTTTTAACCATTTGTTATCACCCCTAATATTTTTTAAATTTTAAGTCAAGAATGCGTTAATTAATATTTGTTGATTTAAGAGTAATAAAATATTCTGTTTAATTAATAATAATTACTGGCCTTCAAAAAGATTATACTTTAAAATAGAGTAAACCCCAAATAATTTTTAAATATTAAAGAGGGCATTCAAATGGAAAATAATGAAGAAACAAAAATTGAAAATCAATTTGACTTAATCTGTCCAGGATGCGGAGTTGGAAATTTAAAAGGGGACTAAAAATTGTCTTGTATGCGGTAAAAATCTTGAGAATGTCGTTGTATTCTTAGAAGATGACTCTTTTGATTTAGAAATAATTGAAAATGCAATTATAGAGTATAAGAAAAACTATAGAAAATCTACGATTTTCGATATTTGAAAATTTTCAACCGCAAAAACCGTAGGTTTTTGCATGCCTCAAAAATCTATCAAAATTCTATGAATTTTGACGCCACAAAAACAAAATTTTTGTTGGCTTTGAATTTTGAAGGATTTTGGGGAACAAATAGAACTGGAAAGGTAAATAAATACAATTTAAATAAAATTGAAAATGTTGAATTTGGGCTATCTTCCAGACTTATTTTCTTATATAATGGGAAAAGTATTGTTTTACCACTTAAAGAAGAAAATTTGAAAAGAATAAAAGAAGTTTTAAATTATTAATAGATGCATATAAATTTATTTAAAATTTTTAGATTTTACACCTGTTTAAATATTATATATCCAAATTTACAAAAATTTAATGAATATAACATTATTTACAAGCATATTTCAAGTTTATCCCAGCCTTGCACCGGTTTGAGCATCTACATAAATACTAACTCCTTCTTTTTGACCGTTAGAATTGATAATAGGTACATTCCAAACCCGTCTCCCATCTGACCAAGTATCAAGCATTGGATTACCCGCTTCAGCACCAGATTCTAAAATATATACCTGAGCTATTTTTTGTGCCTGTTGAGCTGATACTGTAGTATTCGTATTGTTAGTCATATTTGTAGAATTAGTAGAATTAAAATTTGTAGAATTGGTTCCATTATTTGGAGTATTATTTTGCTGCGACACATTTTGTGGAGTATTATTGGTTACATTGGGCGTATTGGTCCCTGTATCTTGAGCTGCTAGATATATTCCAGCAATGGTCACTACGATTATAATTACTATTGCAGTTACAATTCCCTTGTTATTCAATATGTCACCTCTCTCATATGTTATATTTTGTTTTTATATGTTGAAAAAATCTTCGATTTTTTCACGAGTAAAATCCCTCAAAAATTCGAAGAATTTTGGGGCACAAACACGATGTGTTTGTAAGCCTTAGGAATCTTCGATTCCCGGCTACAAACCAAAGGTTTGTAAGCCCTATTTTACATGTTAAAAAAAGTATTGATGTAATTTTAGTTTATACTAATATTATAAATTAATATTTAGCCTAAATAAGTTAATTAACTGTTTAAAAACATTAATAAATCTCAAAAATAAGCTTAATTTAACTTATTATGGCTTTATGCATTAAAAACAATCCAAAAATAAAGAAATAATTGTCTAAAATTGAGCTTCAATTTCGTCTTCTTCCATGATCCGCTTAAAAGTTATTTTGCAATATTAAAATAATTCAAATATTTTTAATGCATTCAAAAACATTTTAAATGCTTAATTTATAATAATTGAATTCATTAAAATCAGCTTTTAAATTATAAATTGAAAAATAATAAAGTAATGATAAATGATTATTCATCATTTTTGGTTTAAAAGCAGTTTAAGATCAAATATCATGGCCCATGCTTCTTCAACCTGTGAAGATATATCTCCAGACGCTAGTTCTATAAATTTTTCAAGACATTTTATAGCTTCTTCATAATTTCCAGTGAATTTAAGAACAGATCCTTTACCTGCCCATGCTTTAGCGTCTTTTGGATTTAATTTTAAAGCTTTATCAAATGATTCTAATGCTTCTTCATATTTAGAAAGGGTAAAAAGAACGGTTCCCCTGTTGTCCCATGTATCATTATCTTCAGGTTTAATATCTAATGCCCTATCAAAACAATTTATAGCTTCTTCAAATCTTTTAAGAGCAGCCATAGAAACTCCCATATTAGACCATGCCTGAAAATCATCAGGTTTTAAATCAAGAGATATTTCAAAACTTTCAATAGCATCAGAATATCTTCCAGCACCTGAAAGGGCAACTCCCCTGTTATCCCATACCTTCACATCATCTTTGTTTAATTCTAAGGCAGAATCATAACATATTAATGCTGCAACATATTCTTTTCGCATTAAGAGACGATCTCCTTCGTTAACCCATGATTCAAATGCTTTAAGATCCTTCATCTCTTTATCTTCAAAATTTGTCATTGTTCATTTTTAGATCTTTATTTAACTTAAATTTTAATCATCTAAAATAACTACACACATCTAAATTGATCAGACTATTTTCCTAAAAAATATCTACGATAAACTACAAATTAAAATAAGTGGAGATGAGGCCATGATTGATTGGAAAGCCGGCAAAAAATTAAAAATTTTTTGCGGTCCTCGAAAACTTTGTTTTCGGGACATCGAAATTAGAAATTTCGAATGCCGCGAATCAATAGATTTGCCGGCAATTATTATAGGATTTTTTGTATCTCTTGTGCTTGGAATACTGCTTAGCTTTGTTATTCCCGTTATAGGTGGGCTGATCTCATCACTTGTTGCAGGAATACTTGTTGGTTATATGGTTAACATTAATTTGACTAATGGGGCTGTAAATAGTGCTATTATGGGCCTTTTAGGTGGATTAATAGAATCAATAATTATTCTTATATTAGGTGCAGCTTTTGCAGGAATTATTGGACTGCTTGTTGCAGGTCTTGGTGTTATTGTGGTTTTGGTGCTTACAATAATTCATGTGATAATTGCAGTGGTTGGCGGGGTTATAGGGTCTGCAATGAGAGGAAGTGTATATTAATCTTTTTAAGTAATTACATCTATTAAAATCCTCTCCAATTGCTTGATTCGCTCAACAAACTGGAATTTAAATTTTATCATATCTATTTTGAATTTTAAAAAAATAATGCAATAACTAACAATATAATGTCTTATACTTTAGATTCCATAAATTTTATACTATATTACAATACTTCTGCAGATTAGTTTTAAGTACAATTAAATTATTATTAACCACTATCTCATAATTACATACTAAAAATTTTAAATATATTTTATAACACGGAAATGTATATTCTTGTGCTTATATAAATCACATAAATCGCTATTAAAACTAATCCATCCCATCTTGTAAGTTTCATATTTCGACCAGCAAATATTAAAAGTAATGAAGTAACGAGGATCATTACTGGTGCATCAAAACTGACTGAAAGTGGTTCTATTGGAATATTCATAAAAAGTGCAGGAACTCCTAAACCAATCATTATATTAAACACGTTACTGCCCAAAACAGTTCCAATTGAAAGACTATGGAGATTCTTCATTGCAGAGGTTAAAGTTACAACAAGTTCGGGCATACTTGTTCCAATTCCAAGTGCAAAGAGCCCAATTAATATTTGGGGTATATTTAAAATATTTGCAATTTCAACACTGCTGTAAACAAGTAATCTCGCCCCTACAACCAAACCTGCAATGCCAACAACAACCTTCATCAAATTTTTTTTAGAGATTTGATCTCTTTTAGCCTTTTGACTGTTATTTTCATTATTTCCTTTTTCAGATCTTAATAAAACCCAGAAATAAATTATATAAATGCTTATTAAAACAACACCAACAATTGCAGTAAGCTCATCAATAAAAAGCATGAATACTGTTAATATCAAAGCTGTTAAAAGAGTCATTATCCCGTCACGAGTTATTTCCCGACGATTTGTCTGGATAGACCCTGCAACAAAAGCGGAAATACCAAGTATTCCTGCAATATTCCATATATTGGACCCTATAACAACTCCAACACCAATATCAGTACTACCTGTAAGAATAGCTATCATTGCAGATCCAAACTCTGCAAGTGATGTTCCAATTGCAGATGCTGTGACTCCCAGTATTATTTGAGAAACTCCCAATGCCTCTCCTATTTCAACCAGGTTGTCCACAAAAATGTCTGCTGATTTTATTACAATTAATAATGCAATTATTAACCCCATCAACAGAGCAACTAATATTATCATTAGTTCACCGGAACTATATTTCCTTATATCGGCATATAAATGTTTTGAAAAGGTATTTAATTAATAGAATGTTAATTAAATTAACAAATTGAATACATCATTATTTACTTTATTGATTTTTCAAATTATATTAATAAAAATATTTTATTTAAATTAAATCAATTAATAAAGCTTTAAAATTAAATCCAAAATAAAAAAAAGAAAGAGTGTGTTTACTCTTTTACAACGAATCTTTCTATAAATTTCGCATATGCCGGCCTTGTAATGAATATTCCAATTAAAACACCAAGGATTGTAGTGATTGCGAAGTTAGAAAGAAGTCCAATTCCAGTTAAACCTCTTGTTATTCCCACATAAAATAGAGGAATCATCGCAGCAATTAATGTAGCCGCTGAGGCATAAATAATGAAGAACGCACCTTTAATTTTTATATTAAGTCCAGTTCTCCTTCTTTTTGAAACTTGACCTCTTTTAAGGACCTCATCAGTTATAATAATCTGGTCGTCCACTCCCGTACCTATCGCCGCGATAATACCTGCAATAGCCGCCAAATCTAGCTCCACACTATGTGATATAGATATCACACCTAAAATGATGATAAGTTCTGCGAGACTGGTGAAAATTATAGGCAATACCAGTATAGGCTCTTTATATCTGACAAAGATTATAAGGGATATCACTATTAATGCCAGTATACCTGCCATTAACGCTCCTGTTCTGAATTGATCTCCAAGATCTGCAGATATACCCTGTATTCCAGCAATACTAACCGATACAGGCAATGAACCAGACTGCAAAACCGCCTGAATTCCTTTTGCTTCTGTCATTGCAGCATCTTTTGTACTATTACTACCAGATATTTCTACATTTGTTTGAGGTACACCATTAGCAACTCCAGGATCTATCGTTGGCGAACTAACCAACTGGTTATCCAGATACATATCCACAGGAGTGCCTGCTTTACCCTGTGCTGCTGTTGCAAATTTCTTAGCACCATCTACTGATAAAGTAAACGGTACATTCCAATTATTTCCAGTAACCTGATACGGCTGGACACTTACTATATCTGAACCACTAATTACTGTTTGATTATTAATTTTAGCCTCAAATTTACCTGGCGTTCCGACAATCCTTGCAACCTGATCAGGTTGCACACCAGCAACCTCAACAATAACGTCTTGATCTCCACTTGCCCTAACTTTAATGTCCGCTACTCCAAAGAAGTTAAGACGCTTATCTAAAACAGTGGTAACTGTACTCATTGTGTTTGTGTCAACTGGATGTTCCAGGTGTATTTGAATTAGAGAACCACCCTTTAAATCCAGCCCTTGAGGCACTCCATATATTGAAATTGAGGCTAGACTTCCAATTAAAAGAACAACTAATAGGATTACACGATAATCTTTTAAAAAATCAATTACGTCACTCATCTGCGACCACTCTCCATGTACCATCTAAGGATTCCAAGGTTCATAAGCCATGTAGCTAAGACGTCAGCGACAAGCCCTATTATCAAAACCTCTGCAATGTTCTGTAAAGTTGCTGCAGAAGGTATGAATAACAGAACAATGACATATAATGCTACCATTGAACCTATAGCCGCGGCAGCCATTGTAAAACCTGTTTTCATAGCGTTTATAGCCCTTTCTGTAATTGTTCCTTCTCTACGTTTTAATACACGTGTGGTAAGCAGAATATCTGTATCTACACTGTACCCAATAAGTAGTAGTAGTGCACCTACTGATGCAAGTGAAAGTGGTATTCCAAACAAGGACATTCCACCAGCTGCTATAATAATATCAGACAGTGCAGCAAGAATAACTGCTATGGAAGGTACGAAATTCCTGAACACTATAAATACAGTTACAGACATGAAAATAAACGCAAATATAAGCGTATATACTACCTGCGTTAAAGCAGCCTCACTGAGTACCGCTCCAACCGATCTATAACTTAATATAGTGGCCGTTCCACTCATGAGATTTGTAAACATATTTGCATCTGCTTCTGTGCCAATTGTTACAGTAGCTTGATTGCTGTTGAATGAGTTTATAGTTACATCGCTCGTATTTAGCCCATCTTCTATTAAACCTTTTAATTGATCCTGATTTATAGGCTTTTCAAGATGCATTGTAACAATAGTACCACCTTTTAAATCTACACTCTCGTTTAAACCATTTGTTGCAAAAATAGCCAGTGCAATTATCGTGATAATTATGGGAACAGCTATTAATGGTTTATATGATTCCATCAGCGTTTCTATTTTCATTAAACCTCCCCATTATGCTCCATATATTTTTAAATCCATTTCTTCTACTGTTTTTTTCATTTCTTCTTCTATTTCAAATATTTTTTTACCAGCAGTTTTAATTAAAAAGGATGTTACCATTCTTCCTCCTCTAACCTCAATTTTCTCTTTCATTCTCTCAATAGTATTTCTACCTCCTGACCCCCCAAGAGTAGCAAATAAAATTACATCTTTACCTTGAAAATCACATTTATCAATAAGAGTAATTATGGCAGGAGCAGGTTTTCCAGCCCATACTGGCGTCCCTATATATATCAAACCATATTCACTTAGATCCACTGTTGATGGCCGGATATTCGTTTTATTTTCTCTCATAGCATCTACTGATGCGTTTATATAATTTAAAGGCCCCGATCTATTTTTTAAATCTTTAATCTCAACTATATCTGCTGAAACTTCTTTAGCAAGAGTATTAGCAACTCTATATGTCTTTTTAGTTCTCGAATAATACAAAACAATGGTTTTCATTCAGGACACTCACTCATATATCAATATTATTTTACATAATTAACTTAATATTATTTTGTATAATTAACTCATTTAATATTTTTTAAATTAACGATAACAGTCATTGTTTACATAACTAAAGTTAATTATTGAATTGTTACTTATTTTAAGCATGATAATAATTAATTTGATAATATAAATGTTTTAATTAAATAAAAACTTAAGTTATTAAATCTATTATTATAACTTAAAAAGTTTATGGATGTAATCCAGTAACATCTAATGATTCTTTCTCATCAAATCCAAACATTATATTCATATTTTGAATTGCCTGTCCAGATGCGCCCTTAACTAAATTATCAATAGCAGATACTATTACAATTCTTCCATTTTGATCTATCTGGAAACATCCAATGTCACAATAGTTAGATCCTCTAACTGCACTTAATCTTGGAATTTCATCCATATCAACAACTCTTACAAATGGTTCTGATTCATAAAATGTATTATAAAGCTCTTTTACATACTCTGAAGTCACATCTTCTTTTAAAAACGTATGGGCAGTTGTTAAAATACCTCTAATTACTGGAACAAGGTGCGGTGTAAATGAAACTTTAACATCACCAAATTTGGATACTTCCTGCTGAATCTCAGGCATATGCCTATGGGTTGTAATGGCATAAGGAACAATATTATCGCTGATATTTGGATAATGTGTAGCTTCTGTAGGTTTAATCCCTGCACCGCTTACCCCTGATTTTGAGTCAATTATAATTGCATCTACAAGTTTTTCTTTTGCAAGAGGTAATGATGCTAAAATACCGCCTGTTGGAAAACATCCAGGATTTGCAACAAGATTAGAATTCTTTATTTCATCCCTGTATACTTCAGGAAGTCCATAAACAGCATCAAGTGGGGCTGAGTGTTTAATGCCATACCATTTTTCATAGACATCTATATCGTCAAAACGGTAGTCTCCACTTAAATCCACAACTTTGATGTCTCTTTCTATTAATTCTGGAACAATGTTCATTGACGCTCCATGGGGAGTAGCAGTAAAAACAAGATCAGCATCTATTTTTTCTGCAGGAATATCCTCAAATTTGAGATTCTCTCCTCTTAAATGAGGATGCACCTTTGATACATTAATTCCAGCATGTTGTCTGGATGTTGCAGCAATTACATTTACATTACCATGATATTTTAAAAATTTAAGGAGTTCTCCTCCAGTATAACCACTTGCTCCTATAATGCCTACATCTATCATATTATCTTCACCTAAATCATTTTAGTTTAATGTCTATATTAAAAATTACGATTTAAAGAAAACCAGAAAAATTATAATTTTGTAGCCTGCAAAAACTTTTGTATTTAAGGTTGCAAACCTACAATATTGTAAGCACTAACAATCACAAATTTTGGGGGTAAATAGTTAATTTAGAACTCCGTTTCAATATAATATTATAAGAACAGATACTGGTAATCAAAGCTTATTAATTTTAAATAATAATTTATATTCAATTTAATGTATAATTTAAGTATTTTAAATATATTGGGATTCGAATCTTAAATTATTACAAATTTCCTTAAGCGGGAAATCTTTAAAATATAAGTATTCTTGGCAAAATTTTATATTCTTTACATACTCCTAAATCAATTTTCTTTAAACAGAAAAATTATGTATAATTCAACAATTTTTGCGCTGTTATGTCGATGTAATTTATTTTTTTGATCCAATTATGTTAATATTATCTTAACTTTTTCCTAAGTTTTTAAATGTTATTATTTCACTTTCAGTGTATTTTAACTTCCAGGTGCATAAAGCACATCTCCACAGTATTGCATGGTTTTTTAAAAACGCTGTTAAAATGCTTCGAATTAAAATTAGGCTTTTTAAAAAGCTTTATTTATACTTTTTTTTCGAAAGATTTATATAGTACGGTACTTAACTAATGCCAACCCTGAAAAATACATATTAAGTGTATTTTCATGATTGGGAATCGGAGGCGGTATAATTACGAAAAAACTGTTATTTGCAGTTATGTTAGTGACAGCTATGTTACTGACCGGTATTGCTGGCGTAAGCGCTGCAAATGTGGGAAATATGGAAACCAAAATTAATTATACCCACATAGTACCTGAAAAAGTCAATTACCAAATAGTTGGCATAAATAGTGTAAATAAATCGGATATAAAACAAAATTCATCCGATAAAATTGTAAAACATGTTAAAAAGACCGTTAAAAAACATATGAATAAAAAAATAGATACACCAAATAAGAACACTGTAAAACAAAAAACACATAAAAAGCAATTGATACACAGCAAAAACTTAACAAAAACTAATAATACTGTATATCACAACACAACCAACAGTACGACACATAAATCAACAAAATTAAAACACAAAGTTACAGTAAATTCAACCAAAAACACTGAAAAACCAATGGCAGCTGCGGGAGAACCCAAGAAAGTTAAAAAAACTTCAACAACAACTGGAAAATATTTAGCAGCAGGATCACCATCCACAGTGAAAATACCTAAATCATTAAGAAAATATCTTAAAACTACCAGAAATTGTCAGGTAAACAATGCACAAATCAAATTATTAGCAAAGAAGATAACAAGAAACAAAAAAACAAGACTTGGCAAAGCAACAGCAATATTCAACTGGGTAAGGGATAAAGTTGGTTATAAGTTTTATTACAATACCCGAAAGGGAGCAGTCCGTACATTAAAAACCAGAAGCGGAAACTGTGTAGATACTGCGCACCTGTTGATAGCTCTTGAAAGGGCAGCAGGAATTCCAGCAAGATATGTCCATGGCAAAGCTAAATTTAGAAGCGGTAAATGGTACGGTCACGTATGGGCTGGAGTGCACGTAAACGGTAGATGGTACAAAGCTGATGCAACAAGTTCTAGAAATAAATTTGGTGTTACTAAAAACTGGAAAAGAGCAATAATAAAAGGTAAATATGTGTCTTTACCATTTTAAATGTGTTTTTAATTAAATGCTCCAAATTCTGGAATTTTTGCCCCGCAAAAACATAATTTTTGCCGGCATTTTCTATTTTTTTTTAATTATTTAAAAACAAGTTTTTAAATGAATACTATAAAAATTAATTCTATTTTTCTAATTACTTCAAATTAAATCTTTAAAATTAGTTAAAAATAAAAAGATGAATTAAATTTAAGATTTAATCATGGTTCCAATTCCTTTTTTAGTAAATATTTCAAGGAGAACAGAATGTTTAATTCTGCCGTCAATTATATGGGCAGAGGAAACACCATCTTCAATAGCCTTAATACAGGTCATTGTTTTAGGAAGCATTCCTTCAGTTATGGTTCCATCCTTAATTAGCTCTTCAATCTCATCGATTTTAATTTTTCTTATAAGTGATTCAGGGTCCTTTGGATCTGCAAGTATTCCAGGAACATCAGTCAATATAATCAATTTTTCTGCATCCATCTCAGAAGCCATGTCACCAGCAACAGTGTCTGCGTTTAAATTCAATGTTTCTCCATTATCAGCAACCCCAATAGGCGAAATTATTGGAATATAATCATTTTTGGTGAGTACATCAACTATTCCAGGATTTATAGCCTTAATTTCACCTACAAGTCCCAGGTCTACCATTCTTTTTTCACCAGTTTTGCTGTTAATAACTTCATGAGGGCCTTTTCTAACAGCTTCAATAAGCTTGCTATCTTTTCCAGAGATTCCTACTCCATTTCCACCATGCCAGCCTATTCTTGACACAATTTCTGTGTTTATTTTACCTACAAGGACCATTTTAACTATATCCATGGTTTCTCTATCAGTTATTCGAAGCCCTTCAATGAATTTTGGCTCCTTTCCAATTTTACCCATGGCCCTTGAGATTTCAGGACCTCCACCATGTACTACAATTGGTTTCATACCCACATACTTCAGGAGCACGGTGTCCCTTGCTGTAGAGTCCATAGCTTTTTCATCTATCATGGCATGTCCGCCATATTTTATAAGAATCTTCTTTTTATGAAATTTCTTTATATAAGGCAGTGCCTCTATTAAAATATTAACAGTTTCCATTTTATCCCAAATATGATAATTTATTTCTCTAATTTTGAATACTTTTTAATTAAATTAATGTGATAAAAATCTAATTTTTATTTATTGATCATTTTTTAAAATATTTTGGTTTTAAAACCAAAACTAGTATGAAATCAGGCTTCATTAAAAAATCATGTTAAATACTCTAAATTAATTTTAGAAATTTTGGATGCTTTGATCTCTCTGGCATGTTAAAATATCATAGCTTTAATTTCAAGTACTGTACTCATAATTAATCTTCACGTAATCCCAGGTCAACTTTAAGAAATGTTGATCAAAATGATTTTGACCAACAACCCTAAGTACTATACTCAGAATTAATCTTCACGTAATCACATGTTAAATCGCATCCATATGCCGTTGCAGAATGTTTTCCAAGGTTAAGATCAACAATTATTTCAATTTCATCCTTTTTCATTATTTTTTCTGCAAGTTTAAGTTCATTAGTCCCTTCAAAAGCCATAATGGAACCTTTTTCTACAATTTTAACAGTTTCATCATTTGATTTAAATGTTATATCTACCAAATTTTCATCCATTTTAGCCCCAGAATATCCAACAGCCGCAACTACTCTGCCCCAGTTAGGGTCAGCACCATATAATGCTGTTTTTACAAGTGATGATCCTACAATGGCTTTTGATGCTGCCTTTGCATCATCTTCAGATGCCGCACTGTTTACATTAACTTCCATGTATTTAGTTGCGCCTTCTGCGTCTTTTGCCATCATCTTTGCAAGTTCTATACATAAGTATTCCAGCGCTTCCTGGAAGTTTTCATCGATTTTCCCTGAATTTCCGTTGGACATGATTATTAAAGTATCATTGGTACTTTCATCACCGTCTACAACAACCATGTTAAATGATTTATCCACTGCTTTTTTAAGCGCGTTATTTAACTCATGGGATGAGGCTTTAACATCGGTTGTAATGAAGCATAGCATCGTACCCATATTTGGAGCTATCATTCCAGAACCCTTAGTTATGCCCCCAATTTTAACAGTGCTTCCATCGTTAAGGGTAGTTTGAACTGCAAATTCTTTTGAGAACGTATCAGTTGTCATTATAGCTTCTGCAGCTGAAAATGAAGCTTCGGGAGAATTTTCAAGGTTATCTAATGATTCATCTATGAGTGCATTTATAATATCTAAAGGTAATTCTCTTCCAATTATACCAGTAGATGCAACCGCCACATCATTCAATTCAATATTTAACTTATCTGAAACCCTTTTTGTCATTTTTCTTGCATTAACGATACCCTCTTTCCCTGTAAAACAGTTAGCATTGCCGCTGTTTGCAACAACAGCGGATAATTTTCCGTCTTTAATTACTTCTCTTGTGACAATAACCGGTGCTGCCACTACTTTATTTGATGTAAAAACTGCAGAAGCTGTATTTTCCTTGCTTACTATTATGGATACTCCATATTTCCCTTTACGAGATCCTGAAGCTAAAACACCGTCTACAGCACAGATTCCTCCATTTATTATTTCCATAAAAAATTCTCCATTACCATTATTTAAAATTAATTGATTAAAAATAGAAAGTAGTGATTTAACCACCTAAATTATAGTGTTAATTTTTAGTTTTGTTACTAGTATCATCATTATTTTCAGTACCGCTACCACTACCTCCAGTACCACTATCACTATCAGTATCGCTGCTATCATCACTTGCATAATTAGTTTTTGAACTTTTAGCGGTTGTATTTGAAGTAGTCTTAGGTTCTGTTTGTATATTGACGTTTTTTGTGGATGGGACCTGTATATCCTGCTGGTTGGTTGAGATCTGTGTTGTATTTTGAGTATTGTTTTGATCTAGACCCATCACTATACCTGCACCTGATCCAAATCCAAACGCAATTAATGATATAATCAGTGCAATTATGGCTTTTGCTTCAGTTTCTGGCTTCATAATACCACTCTAATTTTCTATTGTAAGTTTTTATTAATAAATATAATTGTTTTAATTAGTTTCTATGTCTAGATTTCCACTATGTTAATCTAAGTTGCAACTGCGTATAAAAGAGCAATGAATATTGATACAATACCAAATTCCCAGTACCCAACACTCCATCCAATGAATGTAGCTACAAACACAAAGATAAATATTAGTACTGCCTTAGATTTTCCGTGCATTAAAAAGTCCATGATGGATCTTGAAAATTCTGAAGGAATATAATATGCATATGTCCCATCTGCAATATCAAAAACCATAACTGGACTGTTATTCCATATTTTAACTTCATCAGCTATCTGGGCTCTTTCTCCAGATTCTCTTCTACTTTTTCCTATACCTGCCCTGAGCATTGCACCGTGGTTTAAAGCATGCCATGCAGAATCTATACCTGCCCTTAATGCTGCATGTTTTGTTGGGAAATTAGCGACAAAATCATCTCCACCTTCTCTATATCCTTCAATTTTCCCATCACACTCTTTTTCAATGAAATTTTTAATGTCAGTCATTATTTCAACGAGTTTTTCACGCCCGTTTTCTGAGATAAATTTAGTGGAATCTATCATATCAATAAATAGATAATTATCATAAACTGCAGGGGTGCCTTTCAATTTTCCAGTTTTAGCTGAAAACACAATTGCGTATTCTCCGCCTAATTTAGTAAATCCCACTCCTGATGATTCACCAATCTGTTTATTTAAATTAATTGCCCTTTCAATAGATGCAGCCCCAGTCATACCAGATGCAGCCCTTACATGAATATTCTTTTCCAAACCGAGGCTTATAATTTCAATTCCTACTCTTATTGCATCATTTTTAGAAAGCATCCTTGCTACAATCTCGGTAGTGCTTTCCTCAACAATTGTACCTCTCTCTCTTTCAATTAGATTCACAAACTCCCGGATAATAGGATCTTTTTCAAAGACCTCTACATACAGATACCTATCACTACCCATGATTATATTACTTAAAAGGGCATATTCATCTACTTTATTTTCTGCAGGTTTTAATTCTATGAATTTTCTACCTTCAGGGATATTAGCTGTCCCTATTTCTTTAACAAGGTTATGGAAAATATTTTGAGTTGTAATGTGTGCACGATCAAGTTCCAATAGCATCGTTTTTGTATAATTAATCATCTCTACGTATTCTCTTTCCCTGTCGTTGGTTGGGTAATATTTTGTGCCTATGCTCAAGACCTTGGCTTTAATAAAAAGTCCAAAAAGTCCTCTCATTAGATAATCCATGACCATTTAACTTTCTCCTCCTTATAGAGCGAAATGAATTTTCGTTGTACTACCCTTTATTTTCTCCTTTTTCCAAAATAATTTCAAATTGTCCTGGTTTTTCCATTAACATACTTGGTTTAACTGATACAATAGGGAATTTCCATGTTCCAATCCTTGCAGCCACAGTACTTGCAATGTTTCTAGAATTTTTCTTTACAAATGAGTAATCATGATCGTTTATGGTTATATTTACATTATATTTGGATTCTTCAACAACCTCATCAGAATAAAGAATATTAAGCTCAAAATTACCCGGTTTTGTAAAAAGATCATTTCTTACAGCAACAAGGGGAGCATGTTCAAGTTTAAGTCTATCTCCAACAGTAACTGCAATATTTCCAGCATATCTAACGGCATCTTTGTAGTCTCTCGGGCTTACAAGGACAAAAATAATGAAGTCACTTGCTCCTTCTGCATCTTCTACCAGGTTCATTACTCTACCAAAGAGAGGAATTTTGGTAAATATATCTTCTATCTTAGAGTCAAGTGCATTTTCCTTAGTTTGAGTTATTCTATCAATTGCTTCTTTTGCAATAGCAATACCGCTTAATTTTTTGCTTTTTTTAACTTTATATGCATCCAATCCCTTTTTCTCAAATTCATTAAGGGAATATGTACATATTTTTTGCAGTATATTTTTGACTTTTTTAGGCTTGGAAGATGTTCCAATGGATATTTCACCGCCCTTAATATCATAAGGAATTCTTTTACTAGCAATATCTTTAAATTCGTCGTTATACTCTCTAAACATGTCATTTGATAATATTTTTGCATTTTCTTCATATGCAATCTTTAAAATAAAATGATCTGCCGTTGTACCGGATGGAACCTGCTGAACTTTCCCTTCTTCAAGTATTTTGTTGAATTCTTCCTTGTTATCTATTTCATGTCTAAGGGGTGCATCCGCTATTGCAAATGGTTCATAACCTAATCCTTTTAACGCTTCAATTGCTTTTAATATATTATTAAGGCTTGGTTGTCCCTCTTTTCCTTTTCCAAAGTGAGCTACGTTGGATGCATCAATAATAACTTTCAATCAATCACCTTACATCTATTTTCAAATTTTGCAAGACATTTAGATTTTCCATCCGCCTGATTTAAGACTACTTCAACAGTATCTGGTTTGATGTCAATTGTATTAAACGAACAAATATCTTTTCCTCGAAGTTTAAGTGAAGAAACTGTTCCTGCTGTAACAAAAGTTGTATTACCAACGAACCATACATAAGGCACGTGTTTATGTCCGGATAATACAATATCTGCCCCTCCATCAATTATAGATTTTAAAATATCACCAGCATCAGTTAAAATGTTTCTTTCACGTCCAGTTTTTGGAACAGGGATTATATGATGATGAAGAGCTATTATTTTATATAAATTATTATCTCCAGCATTCTTAAGTTCTGCTTCCATTAAAGCTTGTTGTGCTCTACCTATCTTCCCATAATCTATATCTGGTTCGCTGCTATCTAATCCTATAGCACTAATTTCAGGAGTTTTAACGTTTAAAGTACCGCACTGCTTTTTTATAAGTTCCTCAAAACATTCGTTTCCTATATGCCGTGCATCATGATTTCCAGGAACTACAAGCAGTGGACTTTCAAAAAGTTCCATATACTCTGCTGCTCTTTCAAATTCTGCATAATAACCATTGTTGGTTATATCTCCTGTTACAATCACTAAATTTGGATTAAGGTCATTAACTTTATTTATGGCCCGAAGTAAAAGATCCTCTTTAAAATTGATTGCACCAACATGCAAATCTGATAAGTGAGCAATAAATGCCATCTAACTTAACCTCATAATTGCTTCTGCAAGATCTCCATTTGTATCTTTCAATGCTTTTATAGCATCTTCTTTACTTGCGCCTGTTTGAGCAGATACAAGTTCGATATCCTCATCAGGAATTTCTAATTCTGCTTCTATTTTTTTTTCTTTAGGTTTACCAGTTATCTGGTATGTTTTTTGTCCCATAAAATCCATTAAATTTACCTTTGGATTATTTATCACAATTTCCTTATCTTTAAACTTTATTATGACTTCTGTGGCACCTTTAACATCCTTCATGTCCATGCCCATTTGTTTCATGGCTCTTTGCATTTGTTTAAGTTGTTTTGGGTTCATCCCTGCACCCGGTATCATAATTTACCTCCTTTTCGTGTCTTTACAGCTTGACCAGTTTTTAAATCTTTTATTTCATGAGCGTTTAAAATTGATTTACCAAAAGCCAGTAAATCATCATTTTCATTTACAATTAATACTTCTTCATTCGCCCTTATATTTATA
>JAEZKE010000123.1 GCA_023436175.1 Methanobacteriota archaeon | reverse complement strand
ACGGTAAGTTTAAAGCTGCAGGGTACAAATCAAGGGTAGTTCAATACGCGACAAGTTATTCCAGTAGACATAGATCAGTTCAACTATATCAAAACGGAGCATGGAAAACAGTTCCATACAGAGCATATGGATACAATTATCTAATTGTATAATTCAATTCATTTTAATCCATAAATTGGAACTGAGCCGGTTTAAGAGGTGAAGATGCTTTAACTCTTTACCTCTTTTAGATTTTAAGGTATTAAATTAAATTTCTATTTTTATTTAGTAGGATCAAAAAATAAATTACTAATTTCATCAATAATTTAAATTAATAATTTAAGTTGTAGGGTAAAAGGTAGATGAAATGTTTGAGTCTGAATCCACGGTTTATACTATATTTATAAGTCATATAGGTCAAAATGAAGAGGAATACGATTTATTCACTGAAAAATTATCAACAGCATATGATTTTAAGTTTAAAAATCAGGAGATATTAGAAACAGATAAAACTACTGAAAAAGAGCTTCAAGAACAAATAAAACCAGCAGGAATTGTAATAATCCTATCTGGATTATATAACAAATATAAAAATACTATTAAAAAACAGATAGATGTTGCAAATATGTTAAGTAAGCCCATAATTGTTATTCGACCATATGGTATGGAAAACGTGCCTCCTGAACTTGAAGAGATTGCTGCAGATATCGTAGGCTGGAATGCACCATGTATAGTTGACGCCATAGTAGAAAATTATTTAGAATAATTTTTAAGAGTTATAACAATGATTATGTCTGTAAAAAAACTGAATTTTAAAACTTGATTTGTTATACACTTGAAATGAATGTCTGGAAATTAGTCCAAATACTTAACTTCCTTCAAAATAGTAATTTTGTAATACACTTGTAATTTATGTCAAAAATGGTAAATTTGTATTACTCAACCTATCCGACAAAATTGGAAATTTTCAAAAGTTTTGCTAACTTCGCTTTGGAAAAAATAAAACAAAGATATTTATGAATTTTTTTAAAAAATAATACCTTTTTAGTTGCTAAAAGTCAATTAATTCTTTTAAACTTATAATTTTTAAAATCTGCAGCTGCTACGTCCTCTTTTTTTAAGATACTGTTGATGATAATCTTCTGCCATGTAAAATTTGAACTTTCTGGCAGGTACAATTTCAGTTACTATATCCCGATCATACATACCTGACTGTTGAAGTTTTTCCTTGGAAGCATGTGCTGCGTTTTCCTGTTCGTCGTCGTAGTAGAAAATTATAGATCTGTACTGTTCGCCTATATCTGGGCCCTGCCTGTTAAGCGTTGTGGGGTCATGGATTTTCCAGAAAATATCCAATAATTCATTATAGCTAATCACTGAAGGGTCATAAGTCACTTCTACTGTTTCAGCATGGCCAGTTGTTCCAGAACAAACATTTTCATAGCTTGGATTTTTAGTATGCCCTCCCATGTAACCTACTGCAGTAGATACTACTCCTTTTGTAGTTCTAAATGTTTCTTCAATACCCCAAAAGCAGCCTGCTGCAAAAGCGGCTTTTTTATATTTATTTTCATTTTCCATTTTATCACGCTTTTATAAGGTTAATTTAAGAAAAAAATACCCTCAAAGAATTCGCAGATAAGATAACTTAAGTATTTTTTATTATTAATGTTTTATGCTGCCACGTTTAAGGCTATTGTTGGACTAAATATTGAAAATAATGAGATTAGTAGTATCATATAATGATTTGTGTTCTGTCTATTTGATTTATAAAATCTATTCCTACGGGTAGTACATCTAAATCAATATCTCTAAATATTTAAACAGTACAAATTAAGAATAAATTTTTCATGAGGTGGAAACCATAGGTTTCCTGAACATTCGAAATTCATAGAATTTCGAGAACTTTCGAAAATCGAAGATTTTCGCATGCACTGCATTTTCTAAATTTTTAAAAAAAATTTTGAGGCGTTAGAATTTGGACTTAAAAGAAGACATGATTAAAATAGATTCTCTCACTAAATATTTTGGTAAAATACAGGCTTTGGATAATTTGAACCTGAATGTTAAAAGAGGAGAACTTTTAGGAATCATAGGACCAAATGGGGCCGGAAAGACCACCACAATACGAATAATATGTGGTATATTGAAACCAGATAATGGCACTGTTTTTGTAGGTGGACATGATGTTTTGAAGGATCCAATTACGACCAAATCAATGATTGGGTACCTTCCAGAAGAGCCAAATTTATATGAAAGGTTTAAAGCGCGTGATCTGCTTAGATATTTTGGTGAACTTTATGGAGTTCCAAAAGAAAAGCTTAATCGCAGGGTTTACGAACTTCTTGAGCTTGTGGGGATGGAAAATCGTGCAGAACATAAAATAAACACGTTTTCAAAGGGCTTACGCCAAAGAATTGGTATTGCAAGGGCTTTAATTCATGATCCAGAAATTATCATATTTGATGAACCTACAATGGGACTGGATCCTGCCACTGCTCTTTCAATTAGAAGTTTTATAGAAGGACTTAAAGGTGAAAAGACCATAATTTTGTGCACTCATTACATGGAAGAAGCTGATTCTCTCTGTGATCGGGTTGCAATTTTAAGTGGAGGTAAAATTAGAGATATGGGCACTCCAAATTACCTTAAAGCAAAAATTCATGGTCAAACAATACTTCAAATAAAAATTAAGCATGCGAACATAGATACTCGTAAAATTCTTCATTTTAATTCCGTAGAAAATGTAGACCTAAATGGGAAAAGTTTGGCAGTATCTTTAAATTCCAAAGAAGATATTTCAGATATTGTCAGTTTAATTGGGCATAATGTAGTATCTGTAAATACTAAAGAACCCTCTTTAGAGGATGTGTTCATTCATACTGTAAAATAAATAGGTATTTCGGGTTTTATTATGAGATTTTCAACTATAACTAAATGGGAGTTTAAAAATACTCTCTCAAGCAGAAAGTTTTTAATGATCTTTTTAATGCAGCTTTCTGTCTTAGTCTTAATGATAATTTTTTTGAATATGTTTATCGGCAATATAGAATCTGAAAACGGCGTTACATTATCTCCTTCTTTAACAAACTTTGCTTCAGTAGGTATTTCAGATACTAGTGGTTTATTTAAAAAACAATTAAATCATGAGGTTCTTGGTATAAATTCATTAGGAAGTAATGAAGCAATAGATCAAGTTAAAAATGGTAAGGCCACAGCTGCGCTGATTGTTCCTGAAAATTCTACCGGTAGAATAGATAATTTTCAACCTATTACTTTGAATTTATTTATTGACTACGGGGATCCCAAGAGGAGTGTTGTATCTGAGGAAGTAAATTCGACTGTTAAAGCTATTTCTGCTTCTATTTCAAATCAATGGATAAGCTCATTAGTTCATTCAACAAATACAATTGAGCCAAATGTTAAAGAGGAGAAAAAAGGAGAATCTTTACCATTACAGCTTATTAAAAAAATGATGGTTTCAATACTGCTTTTCCTTCCTTTGTTCCTTTTTGGAAATATGATTATTGACAGTATTGTAGGTGAAAAGGAGAGAAAAACGGGAGAAATATTGATAGCAATGCCTTTAAGCCATGGAGAAATCATAATTGGAAAAAATTTCGCGGTGGTTTTAACAATAGCTGTTCAGGTGGCTTTATGGATTATTATACTTCTGTTGGCCGGATTTGACCTTAAAAATCCTATTTTAGTTTATATTGTGATTATATTAACTTCTATTCCAATTGTTGGGATAACAAGTGTCATAGCGGCATACTCAAAAAATTATAAAGAAGCCGGTATTGGACTAAGCTTTATTTATATAGGAATTGTTGGATTTCTTGTGATTCCAGCGCTTGCTTATATTTCAAGTAAGTCTGCTGCAGCTAACATATCCCCAATGACCCTTGTAATGCGTCTGTTTTCAGGTGAAAACATTTCTACAACAGAGTTCATGATTCCAATCATTTCTATAATTATTATAAGCATAATCTCATACTGGATTTCAATAAAACTCATCGAAAGAGACGATATAATGTTTGGACCAAGACCTAACATAATGAAAATAGTTCTTGGTTTTTTAGGTGTTAAAAGTATTTCAAAAAGATAATAATGGTCGTATAATTTTAAATTAAGATACAAATTTCATGTATAATTAAGCATTTGGGCTTTCAGGAAATAGGTGTAAATCTTATATCATATAATTTCACTGCCCATAGTTTACAGGAGATAAAATGAAAGTCATAGCACTTGCAAAAAAAGAAGCTCAAGATATATTAACCAACCGAATTTATCTCATGGTCGTTTTTATTCAGATATTTATAATCTTAGGAGCATTTGGTTTGGGGGTAGGAAGTGCTGTTATAACTGATCCTGGACTTTTAGATAAGTTTGGAGTTACATCTCAGCTTGCAGTTGGAATGTCTGAAGATTTAAAAAATTCAAGTATTGCAAATGATCTAAGTGCTCAAAAGTTAAATGTGGTTTATTTCAAAAACATAAGTGAAGCAGATAAACTGCTTGGATCAGGGTTAATTGCCATAGTTACAGTTTCATCTTCCCAAAAACAGGACATAGTCGTTCAATCAGATACATCTAATCCATTTTATTCCATTGTATCTGAAAAAATAAGTGACGCTGTAAATAAATTTAAATTAGAGAAAAAACTCCAATCTGCAGGAATAAGGGAAGAGATGATTCAAAAAATTGAAAATCCAGTAACTTTAAATCAAATAAACTTTAATGAGGATAATATAGCAAAATTAGCTTTAAATACTTCCTATTTTGTGGAAATAATGTATGGATTTATAGTTCCCTTCGTTCTTCTTCTACCATTTTTCCTCGCAAGTAACATAGTAACAGATAGTATTGTGGGAGAAAAAGAGAGAAAAACGTTTGAAATGCTTCTTATGACTCCTATATCAAGTTCTATGGTGGTAATTGGAAAGATTTTGCCTATTCTTTCATTTTCACTGCTTCAAAGTATTGCATGGATTATTCTATTAGATTTACTTGGAGTTCCAATTTACAATGCGTTCCTTTTAATTTTTATTCTTATTTTCGTTGGTTTAGCATTTATTGGAGTTGGAGTATTGATATCCATGCTTGTTGACAGCACTAAAGAAGCAAACTCAGCTATAACACTTGCTTTAATGTTTGCAACATTTATCTTCTTCATGCCCCTTTTTATAAAAATTTCATATCTGGAGGGGATTTTAAATATTATTCCAACAGTTCTGATGGTTAGATTATCTTCAACCCCAAATATATCATTGGATATCATGTCCTTCTTCATTCCGGCTATATTAATGTCTACATTGATTTTTGCACTAACTGTAAGATATTTCAGGCATGAGAGAGCTATCAGGCTATGATAAATCTATAATGTGCCCTTAAAGATTAAGTACTATGAATATAAACTTATTCTTGTGATATCATGTCTGAAGATCTTATAAAATTACATGAAGAACGATTGGAGATTGAAAACAGAATATATGCCGAGTTAAACAGAATTTCAGAAATAGTAAATGGTTATACAAAGGAAGGGGATGAAATCGAAATCATTGCCAACACTTCTTACAAGCTACGGGTGGCTGAAGGAGATATATTAGTTGTAAGAGATACCAGTTCTGTATTTTTTAAAGATTTGAGAATTTCAACTGAATATCAACTGGTCAGATTAATTTTAGAACGTCGAGAAGAAATTTTAAATAAGTTCATTGAGTTCAATGAACGCATGATTAAAATGGGGAATAATATCACTGAAACATACCTTAAATGATGAGATTTTCCCTTTTAGTTGAAATTTTTATTTTTTGAGAAATTCAAAAATCTAAAATTGGAAGATTTTGAAAAAAAGGTTACACCCATGCTTTATAGTTCCATGAAAGGGTGAATCCACTGCACTGTCCTTTTAAATCAGGGATCAGTTTAAGTAAAAGTGGTTTATCGGATAGATTTCCGGGTAATTCAACTATTGTCCTATTATCTTCTTTTTGAATGCTTAAAACATCGTAGCCGCTTAGATTTATGTTTTCTGAAGGATCTATAATTGTTACTTCGTGGAAATCAGTATTGGATCCAAATACGCTGATTGAAACCCTGAGAATAATAATTAAAGCCATTATAAGTGCTGGTTTATATAAACTTCTTGGTGAGAAAGGTTTTTTGCTGACATAATAAATTATTAGAAGACCAGTGAGAGCGATCCATGCAGGGTAATCTAATATCCCTCCATCAAGCATTGTAATAAATGCGAGAGTTAGGAGAAAGGCAAGTATAACTTTATAAAGGTCTCTTTTCTCACTTAGTGCAATAATTCCAGCTATGTAAATCAGTGGGAATGTAATTAAAATTATGAGTGAAAATGGAACAGTATACTGTGCAAGTGGGACTCCAGTGTTTATAGCTGAAGAAACATGTATTCCCATCGAATGAATTACGAAACCTAAGACTGATTTAAACACATGACTGTGTGTTAATGCAGTTGTACTGAATTCATTTGCGTTGTAAGACACAAACATGGTAAAAAGGGATACGCCAAGTTTTATTCTTATCCAGACTTCAATAAACAGTCCGATTATGTATGTAAAAAATATGGTTATTATGGTGAATTTAAGATATTTCTGGGCATCTATTTTTAAGTGTGGGCTTAACGAGGATATCCTTTTCCCCAATAATCCATTTAATTGGAATAAAGGGTAAAATAATAGCATACTACCCATAACTACAAAAAGAATCATAGATTTACCTTTGGATGATCCTTCCATAAGATGATAAGTAACGGCTAGAATTGTGCTGTCCAAAAAATGCGTGACAGCAAGTAAGACTGCAAAAAGGATCATAATGATCCCAATGATATTCAACTTGTTTAGACGCAATATTTCACCGGCTTAATTTAATTATTCATTGTATGTGCCAAGATTACACTTTGATATTGAAATTAATTGTTTCATCTCTTTACTATATAAGATATACTATTAAACTCATTGCAATGCCAGCTATCACTGGAATTGGAATATTGTCGTCTATAGGGCTATATGCTTCTGTTATAGCACCGCATAATGCTCCAAATAATGCTGGAAGCAGTGGAAGTTGGGTTAATGCTCCGATCAGCGCGACAATAAAAAATGCAGAAGTTCCCACTACAGTTTTTCCTTCATTGAATGGTAATGGTGTTTTTCCAAACCTTCTTCCGAATATAGTAGATGCAGAATCACCCAGTAAGAAAATTAGTATTGCAGCATTGGCAATAGCTATATTGAATTTAAATAAATAAAGTGTTAATATAATTCCGACAAAAAAGTAAACAAAACCTCGTTCATCGTTTTTTCGTTTGCATTTCCTTAAAATAGTAGAAAAGAAGAATACTTTTCTATTTTCATCAATTCTAAAAATAGCTTCTACAAAAAGTACAATTGTTATACACGTGAGTATCGCAATAATGGGACTTAAAAAAATGTTTACAAAAATAATAAAGATACCTGATGCATGAATCAACTGTCTAAAATTCTCTTTTTCCATATCATCAGGCCATAAAATTTTGTATCATGCTAAATTAAGCCATGAATTTTTCTATTACTCCATAATATGATTCTTTGAGCTTTTCAATATCCACATTTATCAGATTTTGGTTAATAGTTAAAGTGTTACCTCCAACTTCTCCGATAACTGCTGCAGGAGCATTTATCTTGCCCAATATTTCATCTGCATATTCATTTTTAACTGTAACAATGAATCTTGCATTAGATTCTGAAAACAGTGCTTCAGCATCGCTTATATTGTCATCTTTGGGCACATTTGAAATGTTCAAAGTTGCTCCAAGATTACCTGAAATTGCCATTTCAGCAATTGCAATACATATTCCTCCGGTTGAACAATCATGAACCGCTGTTACAGCTTTATTTTCATCTTCACGAATTATTTTTAGAATTGCCTCTGCAGATTCAAGTTCGGCACCCATATTCACTTTTGGAGATTTTCCCTGGACAATTCCAAAGACTTCTTTGTGGTACTGGGAGCCGTCAAGTTCAGGATAAGTTTTCCCTATTAATATGATTTTGTCTCCTTCATTTTTGAGATCCATAGTTCTAATGTCTTTTATATCCATTAGACCTGCAACACCGATAACTGGAGAAGGGTTTACAGTTACTCCTTCGGTTTCGTTGTAAAAGCTCACGTTACCACTTATTACGGGGGTTTTAAATGTATTTGCAATATCTGACATTCCTTTGATACATTCTTTAAATTGCCAGAAAACATCTGGTTTTTCAGGGTTTCCGAAATTCAGGCAATCAACAATACATATTGGTTCGGAACCCATAGAAACAACGTTTCTTATGGCTTCCGCAATTGCTCCTGCCCCCCCATGATATGGATCGAGCCTCGTGTGTATACTGTTGCAGTCTGAGGTAAGTGCAATAGCCTTTTCATCATCAATTCTAAGAACCGCCGCATCATCACCCGGCTTAATAACAGTTCTAATCTGTACTTCATGATCGTACTGCCTGTAAACCCAGCTTTTGCTTGCAATGTTCTGTGAAGAGAGAAGTTTAAGGATAGCTTCTTCAGGGTCGATATCTTCTACTTCTTGATATTCAGCAGTTTCAGATGGTCCACATCCTTCTTCTTTTGGATTACATGAATCCCTGTTAACAACTGGGGGGTCTGAGAGAAGTTCTGTTTGGACATCTGCTATAATTTCTCCTTCCTTCTTCAAAATTAACCTTCCGGTATCTGTGACTTTACCAATAACTGCTGCTGGAAGTTCGTATTTATTGAATATTTCCATTAAAGTGTCCACATCTTTAGGGTTTACAACAAAAACCATTCTTTCCTGGGACTCGGAAAGCATTATTTCATATGGTGTCATTCCTTCTTCTCTAAGTGGAATTGTTGTGAGTTCTACTTCCGCCCCATTTCCACCTTTAGCAGCCATTTCTGAAACGCAGCATGTTAAGCCTCCACCACCTAAGTCTTTAAGCCCAACCACGTCAATTTTATCCAGTGCTTCAAAGGTAGCTTCCATAACCATTTTTTTTGTGAAAGGGTCTCCTACCTGGACTGCAGGCCTGCTTTCAAGTTCAGATTCAGTCGTAAGCTCTTCAGATGCAAAGGTTACACCGTGGATTCCATCTCTTCCGGTGGTACCTCCCATAAGGACAAAGATATCACCTACATTAGGTGCAGTACCTAATACAATATCACTTTTTTTAACAAGTCCTGCACAGATAACATTTACAAGTGGGTTAAATTTGAAATTATCATCAAACTCGATTTCCCCACCGACAGTTGGGATTCCTACTCTATTTCCATAGTCTGAAATTCCTTTTACCACGTATTCAAATATGTACCTTGATTTTTGGTCTTCAAGAGGCCCAAATCTTAATGAATCAAGTAATGCAATTGGTTTGGCGCCCATAGAAATGATGTCTCTGATTATACCCCCAATACCTGTTCCTGCACCTCCATATGGTTCAATTGCTGATGGATGGTTGTGGCTTTCCATTCCAATAGCGAGTGCAAGCTCATCAGTTAGTTCAACAATTCCCGCATCGTCTCCAGGACCAAGGATCACACGTTTGCCTTCGTTCGGGAATAATCTTAAAATAGGACGGCTGCTTTTATAGGAACAGTGCTCTGAAAACATTATATCAAGCATACCATACTCTAATGAATTGGGGTCTCGCCCCAGCTCTTTTTTTACAAATTTACATTCTGAATCTGTTAGGGTCATGATATCACGCTGCAGTTAATATTTAATTATTATATCTTTTTAAAGGTTATTTGAGGTTTTTACCTCATTCTGTCTTTTTAATGGTAATTTTGAGATTTTCATCCTCAATCTTCCACCTTTCAACATTTTTAGAAAAAATGTTGATCAAAAACATTTTAACATATTATTCTGTTTTTTTGATAGTAATTTTAAGGTTCTCATCCTCAATCTTCCACTCTTTTGTATAATCTCCTTCCTGTGCTTCGAAACTCAGTTTTTCAGCACGTACTTCATTGGAGATAAAATCGAAGAATGGTTTAATTAATTCTTTGAAGCTTTCGTCACATTCTACAAATACCTGAATATTGGCTTCAACATCTAAGTCAAGGTCTTTTCGCATGTCTTGAACTCTTCTTATGAGTTCTCTAGACATTGCTTCAGATAATATTTCTTCTGTGACTTCTGTGTTTATAAATACATTTCCAGAATCAAAATCTGCACTTACAAGATTCTCTGGAAGTTCAGTTTCAAATAAAATATCATCAGCACCAAGTTCTATGGTTTTATCATCAACTTCAACGGAATAAGTTCCTTCAGTATCTAAAATTGATTTTATCTCTGATCCGTCTGCTTCTGTAAGATGTTTCATTACTTTTGGTGCATCTCCCCTTAGTCTTGGCCCAAGGGTCTTTAAATTAGGTTTTGCAATTATCTTGAGGTTTTCAAATTCGTCTGTTGATATAATTTCTTTTGTATTGGCCTGTTCCATTATAACCGCTTTAAGAGATTCAACTGCATTTAAAACTTTTTTGTCCTCAGAAACGACTACAATTTCACTTACTGGCCATCTAAGTTTGTATCTTGCAACATCTCTTCCTCTTGCGCATGCTTCGATGATATCTCTTACAATATCCATGTTTTCTTCTAATTCTGTGTCGATCCGGTCTTCATTGAATTCCCAGTCTTCCATATGTATACTTTCAGGAGCATCTTCTTCCACTCCTTTTATGAGATTTTGATAAATCTCTTCTGTAATGTGAGGAGTTATTGGGGCCATTGTTTTGATTAGAAGTTTTAAAGCGTTGTAAAGTGTGAAGTAAGCCCCTAATTTATCAGGATCTTCTTTTTCAACCCATGTACGCCCTCTTATGAGCCTGACGTACCATCTGCTTAAATCTTCCAGTATGAAATGATTTATAGCTCTTGTAGCTTTATGAAGATATAAAGAATCTAAAGCTTCTGTTACTTCTTTTGCAAGAGAATTAGCACGTGAAGTTATCCACTTATCTTCATCTCTTAATTTAAGATCTTTTTCAGTGTATAATGTTGGGTTGAAATTATCTATTGCCATGTAAGTGGTTGAAAATACATAAACATTCCAGAGAATGTTGAACATTTTACTTACATTTTTAATTTCATCCCATGTGAATTTCAGGTCTTCCCATGGTTTATTTCCCCAGAGTAGATAAAATCTGAGTATATCTGCTCCATACTGTTCTATGACTTCTTCTGGTGCTACTACGTTTCCGAGGGATTTACTCATCTTTCTTCCCTCTTCATCGAGGGTAAATCCGTGCATTAAAACTTTTTTATAAGGCGCTTTGTCAAAAGATATTACTCCGCACCCTAATTGTGAGTAGAACCATCCCCTAGTTTGATCATGTCCTTCTGTTATGAAATCATAAGGGAACCATTCATCAAACTTTTCTTTTTCTTCTGGATAATGCAGAGCTGCCCATCCTGCTACTCCTGAGTCTATCCACACATCTAAAACGTCAGGGACACGGTTCATATCTCCTCCACATTTGCACTGGATTGTAATTTCATCAACATAAGGTCTGTGTATAAAGTCTCCCTCAAGAGTTCCTTTAACTGTTTTCTCTTTTAACTCGTCGATAGATCCTATAACGGTTATTTCTCCGCATTCTTCACATCTCCAGATTGGAATTGGAATTCCCCAGTATCTCTGCCTTGATATTGTCCAATCTCTTGCATTTTCAACCCAGTTACGGAACCTGCTTTCACCAGCCCATTCTGGAACCCATTCAACATGGTCTAACTGGGATAACATTTTGTCTTTAATTTCTGTAACTTTAAGGAACCACTGCTGTGTTGCAAGGTATATAATAGGAGTTTTACATCTCCAGCAGAACCCGTACCTGTGATCAATTACTCCTTCTTTAAAGAGTAAACCGTGCACATCTAAATCAGTTATGATATAAGGGTCAGCTTCTTTTACGAATTCACCTTCATATTTTCCAGCTTCTTTTTTAAACAGTCCTGCTTCGTCTACTGGGCAGAATATTGGTAAGCCGTATTTTTTACCAATATCAAAGTCGTCTGGACCGTGTCCTGGAGCGGTATGAACGCAACCAGTACCTTCTGTTAAAGTTACATGTTCTCCGGGAAGTATTTTGTGTGTAAATTCTTTTTGAACAGGTATCTCATCTATAAGTGGGTGTTGATATTCAAGACCCTCAAGATCACTACCTTTCACTGTTTTAAGAATTTCATAATCCTGATCTTCAAATAGGGAATCAACAAGAGCTTCTGCCATTATATAAACTTCGCCATTAACATTAACATAGGCATAATCAAAATCAGGATGTACACATATGGCCATATTAGCAGGGAGAGTCCAGGGTGTTGTTGTCCATACAAGTACGTATTCATTACCATTTTCAGACTCTTTTAATGGGAATTTAACATAAATTGAAGGATCTTCTTTATTTTCATAATCGATTTCTGCAAGTGCAAGTGCTGTTTCACATCGGGGGCACCATGTTATAACCCTGAGGTCATTTATAAGAAGGTCTTTCTCATTTGCTTTCTTTAGGGTCCACCAGCAGGATTCCATGTATTTTGTGTCAAAAGTAACATAAGGATTATCCCAGTCCATCCATACGCCCAACATTTTAAATTGATCAGTCATGAGGGCTTTATTTTCGATTGCAAATTCTTTACATTTTTCTACGAAATTAGCGATTCCTATTTTAGTTTCAATTTCCTTTTTACTTTTTAATCCAAGTAATCCTTCCACTTTATGTTCTATAGGGAGTCCGTGAGTATCCCATCCTGCCTGTCTTCGCAGGTTAAAACCGGACATACTTTTGAAACGTAAAAATGTGTCTTTTATAGTTTTATTCCATGCTGTTCCAAGGTGTATTTTACCGCTGCAATAAGGAGGACCATCTAAAAATGAAAATTTAGGATTATTCTCTCTTAATTTGTCTGTTTTTTGGTATATGCTGTTTTCCTTCCAGAACTTTTGAATATTTTTCTCGATAATCTTTGTATCGTATGATCTTTGGGCCTCTTTTATTGGCATTTTCATTCTCCTTATTTTTATGGTATCTTTAAATTAAATATAAGAATCAGTTCTTCTGTAAAAATTTCTGTACTTTCTTACATTTTTTTTCATTAATTTATTCTTGATCTATATCTGATTCGCAAATATTTAAAAGTTAATGCATATTTTTTTATATAATAGTATTTCTTGGTGCAATAGAAAAAGATATAAATACCTTTAAACTTAATTAGTAGTGCATCCCCTATTACAACGATACTATTTTTAATCCTGATCGTATCGCCTCCGGGGGGATGTTACACCTACTATTTTTTATTCTAATAATGATATACTAATTATGGCGCCCCGATCACCCTCTTGTTTGAACTCTCAAATGGGGCGTCAATTATTTTAATAAAAATATAATTTTACCGAAAAGCTTATTAATAACTTCTAAAAAAGGATGAATTGCCACTCTCATTTTGGGAAGAGTGAGTGGAGGCCATTAATTAAGTAATTACCTATGTCTTTAGGGGCATAGGTACTATACTGAAAATTTAGTATTTAAAATTAAGATTTATTTATAAAAAGCGACTAATTTTTGTATTAATGCTTTAAAAATAGATATAATACTATAATCTAATTTTTTGTAAATTTAAATTAAAATATAACTAAAATAAGTTGTAGTTTGAAAAAAATTAAAAAGAAGACATTACTTAGAATGTCCTGATTTTACCAGCTACAAGCATATCGGTTATGCTTGTTATATTTTCTAACCATGAGTCTGTGATTTCTTCTACCTGCTTATTGACACCTTCAAGCTGGTATCCGTCTTCCAGAATTAATTGAACGCTTGCAGCCTTTGGAAGGTTAATTGGCTTTCCTATTTGGCTTAAAAGCATTATATGTACCTGTTTTACTCCTTCAACTTCTTCAGTTATATTATTTGCAATTTTATTTGATAAGAGGTTGTATATTTTACCAACGTGATTTATTGGGTTCTTTCCAGAAGTTGCTTCCATTGACATAGGCCTGTTTGGTGTTATTAACCCGTTAGCACGGTTTCCACGTCCTACAGAACCGTCATCACCCATTTCTGCGGAAGTTCCAGTAACGGTCAGATAAACTGAAGGATTTTCTGGGTCATGGACATCTGCAGTGTTAACGTAAACTTCTACATTTCTTTCTGTGTATTTTTCAGCAAGTTTCTGTACTTCATCATGTACTTTTGCTTTTACATCGATATAATGGTCAAGATCATTAACATATTTTGAAACCATAGCTGAAGCAACTGTGAGCACAATATGGTTATCATCCCTGAGTCCCATAACTTTAATATCCTCACCTACTTGTGGATATTTCTTTTTAAAGTCTCTTGAGTTCAGGAGATTCTCTGTAGCGAGTACTATATTTTCTGTTTCTGAAAATGGAGCATAACCTACACCAAAGGATGTATCATTAGACGAAGGAGCTTGTCCTTTTCTTTTAAATACATCGGTTAAGTCACCTGATCCATGCCCTATCTTACATTCTACAACTGCAGCAGTTTCAACATCGAGGTTTATGATATTTTCTCTTAGGTATTCTTTGGCAGCGGCTATGGCTATCCTATCAAGACCCATTTTCTTTATTTCTAGTTTTCCATTTTTTTCATCGTGGAATTCAGCTATTCCCCTTCCTGTAAGGAGGATATCCATTGGTTTAATTACTTCTCCACCACCGAATACAGGGTCTGATTCTCCTGCTGTAATCTGAACTTCATCAGTATTATGGTGCATTATTTCTCCGAATTGCTCGATATATGCATTGCATAAAGCTCTGCTTACGGATTCTGCTATTCCGTCACTGATACTGTCGGGGTGTCCTATCCCTTTTCTTTCTACTATCTCTATTTCTTGTTGTTCGATTGGTTTTTGAATGAGCTTTTCAACGAAAATATTTTTTTTCATAAATGTCCTCCCTTTTAACTATACAAATACGTCATAAAATGTAAAGTCAAAGTAACCGTGATCTCATATGTTCTTATTTTTTAAGATATTTAAATATATTCTTACATTACTAATAAAGAATAGAGTAAAATAATTTAAAAAAATTAATATTTATGTTAAATGTTGTATGATTATATAAAATATGTATATACTTTTAATTTAAGAAATAGAGGCTTTGAAATGCAGCGTTATTCAAATATCAAACAATTAATGGTAATGAACAAAACTAAATCAACGGTACTTGGTGAAAGTGAGATTGCAGATACATTCTTTTCAAGGTTAAGGGGGACAATGTTTAAAAAAGAACTTAAGAGGGGACTAATTTTGAAACTTCCGAGTACTAGAAGTCGAAGTGGTTCAGCTATTCATATGTTTTTTGTAAGGTTTCCTTTAGACATAATTTTTGCAGATTCAGATAAAAAAGTGGTTGATGTAATTTCAATCGATCCATGGAAGACTTATACTCCTAAAAAACCAGCAAAATACGTTATAGAAATGAAAATGGGTACTATCGGGGCATCTAATACTGAAATTGGAGATGAATTAGAGTTTACCTGTGAAAATGCATAATATGACATGTTTTTAGGGATATAGTTTAAAATCATATGGTTTGAAATTAGTTTATAGATAATATACTATTCTTAGAATCATGTTCTAAATATTATAAAACTAGCAAATGCGTTATAGAAAAAGGGTACTGTTGAATCTTCAGGTACAGAAATAGGAGATGAATTAAAGTTTACTGTGAAATGCTTAAAATAAATGTAAAAGTTAAATTAAAAAATAAATAATAATGCACTTGGTTTTCACTGTCTTTCTTTTATTGAATTAAGAGCCATTTGCGCAACTTTTTTTACCACTGGATTCTCATCATTAGATGCTTTTTCAAGTGGTTTTATAGCACTATCGTCTCCAATTCCAGAAAGGCCCACTGCAGCAGCGTATCGAACGCTTGCCCGTTCATCATTCAATGTTTCAACTAGGGGAGCAATAATTTTTTTATCTTCGAAAACACCAAGTGATAAAGCTGCGGCCTCTCTAACATGACAATCTTCGTCTTTCAATGCTTTAATTAGAGGATCTACAGCTTGAGGGTCTGCTAATTCTGCAAGAAGTTCTGCAGCATCTTCTTTCCTTCTCCAATCACCATTTTCCAGTTCACCTATAAGATAATCTAAATCTCTATTTTCTGATTCGGCCAATGCACTACCTCCTACCTATTATATTTATTTTTAAACTTTTAAAAACTTATTCATTTTCGCCGCATTTTTCATATTATATCTTCAATAGTGTGCCCGCTTAGTACGGATTCAGGTTGATCAACTAAAATATCGTCACTGGTGTTGGCCATTTCATCCTTTTTTTTCAAAAGAAGCCAGAATTTCCTGTTTCCTTTCCCTGTATGTATAAGAGCATAGCCACCTTTGAGTTTATGGCCTTCAAGCCAGATATCGACGTGCCCCTTATTAATAGATTCTTCCATATCTATTTTTTGGCCATTTTTTTCATTTAAATTGCAATAAGTACCAGTATCCCATACAATTACGGTACCTGCACCATAATTTCCCTCTGGAATAATTCCCTCAAAATCAATATAATCAACTGGATGGTCTTCTGTTGGGACTGCGAGCCTTTTTTGTCTGGGATCTGTAGAGGGCCCCTTGGGAATTGCCCAGGATTTTAAAACTCCCTTAACTTCCAATCTGAAATCATAATGGAGTTTACTTGCATCATGTTTTTGTACTACAAATCTTGGCTTATCTGAAATTTTTTCACTTGTAAATGGTTCAGGGGTTTTTTCAAAATCTCTTTTTTCACGATATTTTTTAAGTGAGTCTTCTTCCATATCGACACCGTCTTAAAAGTTCCTGAAATTTATGTCAAATATTAAAAATCTGTTATAATATTTGGAGAAGAAGTTTAATAAAAATTAATATTTTCATCTGTTAATTAATATAAAAAAAATAAAGATTCAACAGGGTTTATATTTCATTAATTAATATTTTAAAAAACTTTTTTCAAATCAGAAGGGTGTCCTAAAACTTCTATGCCTTCAAAGTCATAGAGTTTTTTAGTGTTTTCGATGTCAATGTCCCTCATGTGAATGGTAATTATTTTTCCGGCAGAAATCGCTGAAAAGGGGCATGCTGTTGCACATGTACCACATCCTTCACATTTAAGGAGGTCTATTTCAATTCCGGGAGTTATTGCATTTCCTGGGCAAGCTGCTGCAGCTGCACATGGTTCACATTTTTGACATGTATCTAATTCCAGTTTAGAGGGTAGTACAGTTTCTACATCGCCTGATTCAAGGTCTACAGGGATTATACATGTTTTAACACTACCTTTCCCAGATTGCGCGACGGCATTGGTAACCAGTGAATCTGCAATACCGTTAACGATTTTTCCAATGGTGTTGGAAGTAGCTGGTGACACAATGAGAAGATCATATTTTCCCAGTGAAAATCGTCCTGTTATAGGATAACTGAATCGCTGGTCTTTTTCTCGGATTAGTTCATTATAGTATCCGCCAGTTATTGTTTCTATTCTTTCATAAAGTCCGTACATTTTAAGAACTTCTTCACCAGCGGCTGAAAGTAAAACAGTTACATCATGATTTGTCATTAACTGTTCCACTAATTCTACACTGTCTGAAAGTAGGTGTCCTGCTCCTGTAATTCCAAAGGCTATTTTCATTCAATCTCCTCATAATATTAAAAGTGTAAAGTTTGTAATTTGTTCAATATATGAGAAAAGTGATATTTATAAAATTAGATGATTGTTTGGGAATTTGATTTCAGGTTTAAGATTGAGAATTTGAATTGATAGAAGAGTATAAAAAAGTGGAAAAAATTGATTTCTTTCTAGAAATCAATGTATTTGTAAGCTAAATCTTCTCTGAAACAGTAGTGTACAGTGTTGTACTGGTTCATGAATTCTGTAACTTCAGCTTTAACATCTTTACCTTCCATAGCTACTTTTTTGATGAACTCTGCAACTTCTTCCATTTGAGCTTCTTTTAATCCACGGCGGGTTATTTCCTGTGTACCAACCCTTATACCAGATGGATCATCGGTCCGTTTACGGTCATCCCATGGAAGTAGGTTCTTGTTAAGGATAATGTTGTTGGCTTCCATGTCTTTTGCCATTTTGGCTGCACTGCCTATTTTTTTAACATCCATGGCAACTTGATGGGATTCTGTAAATCCTAAATCTTCACAGAGAACATCAAAACCAAGTTCATAAAGGCTTTGTGCAAGAGTTTTAGCGTTTTTAATTGTCTGTTTTGCATAATCTTCACCGAACTCAAGCATTTCTGCTAAACTTATACCTAATGCAGCTACATGGTGAAGGTGATGGTTACTTACAACTCCGGGGAATACAGCTGTGTCTATTTTATCTTTTATGTCCTCTTTACAGAGAATTATACCACCTTGAGGACCTGGAAAAGTCTTATGTGTACTTCCAGCAAGAATATCTGCTCCTTCTTTAAGAGGATCCTGGAACTGGCCCCCAGCTATAAGGCCGAGTACGTGTGCTCCGTCATACATAACTTTTGCACCTACTTCATCTGCGGCTTCACGTGCATCCTCTACAGGATGAGGGAACAAGAATAAACTTCCACCAAGAAGAACTATTTTTGGTTTGTTTTTTATAATTTCTTTTTTCATTGCATCGGCATCGATGTTCATTATTTCACTGTTAAATGGGTGCGATTTGATCCTTAAACCCATTACTCCTGCAGCACTAACTTCTGCATGGCTAATATGGCCGCCTACAGGGACATTTAAAGCCATAAGAAGATCATTCTTATTTGAAAGGGCGAAAAATGAAGCTAAGTTTGCAATAACTCCTGAATTTGGCTGTACATTTGCATGTTCAGCGTTAAATAGTTTTTTAGATAGATCTATTGTTAAATTTTCAATGATATCTATGTATTCGCAGCCTTCATAGAGCCTTTCACATGGTAAGCCTTCTGCATACCTGTGAGATAGATCAGATGCTAAAGCTTCCCTTACATCGATACTTGTAATATTTTCACTTGCAATTAAGTTTATACTATTTTCCATCCATTTATGGTGTTCTTTAGTAACTTCTTTAATTTTAAGAGCATATTTTTGATTTTCAAACATTAATTGTCCTCCATTTCTAACATCAGGAGTACATTTTTCATCTTTAAACATTGATTGCCTCCGAATAAATATAACTTAAGTAGCTTTATGTAACTATGTATAAAATAAATGAGTATAAATACTTTCAAAAATGACTACTTAATCACTTAAAATTCTGATTTTCATTGAAATAGTTATATGATTTTTCTTAAAAAGGTAAATTCTGCAAAATTAAAAGCAATGGAGTAAATTAAGATAAAAATGAATTAATATCACGCTTCTTTAAAGAACTTTTTAGTCCTCATCTCTTCTAAATTGGATATTATGCGGGATAATTCAGTTGCAGGAATAGTAACCATAATATCTTCGGGGCTAATATCCATATGTTGTCTTGATCCAACGTCTCCAAACCCATAGGTGACTTTTCCAGTCATGTATGGAACTGCAGCCATTGAACTGCATATTGGTCCTGAATCTGCACCTAATCCATGCGCACCTGAATCATATGCATTTGCATGGAGTATTTCCATTCCCTGTTTTGCGTTGCAGACAATAAATATTATATCCGGTTCAAATTCTGCTTTTACAAGTGGGGCAAAGATGACAGCGTTAAAAATTCCGCATTCTACATTTAAATTATTTTTCCATGAACGTTGGACTGCGGGAATATTTTTGTAAACTCCCATTGGAACTAGAAATGCACCGCTTTGCATATTTGCAGGAAACTTTTTAGGGTCTTTAAGTCCAGAATATCTTGCACCGCCCATACATTCCTCTTCTTCAGCAGTTGCATAAAATGTTTCGCCATGCATGGCTTTATCCAGTTTTGTACAGAATCTGGATTTACCTTCTTCCTTTTCAATGTCCTTTGGTTCTTTTACAGACCATTTTATGGCAACAGGATCATTTTCTAATTTCAAAATTTCCTTTAATTTATTTCCAAGTTCATTGTAATCCATTTTCAGTCCCCATTCTTACAAAATTCTCAAAAACAAACTGTAATTTAATACATTTTGATCTTTAATTTATATATTAATAATATATGCTTTTTGGAAATTAATTGGGCTTATGGATAAAATATTTTTTAATGTATTTTAGATAGTATAGTTGCTAAAAAGCGTTAAATTTTGTTTAAACATTTTAAACAGGTATATTAACAGAAAAGTTATTAGTCATGACTAAATGACACTAGAAGAGACTAAATCAGTTAAAATAAGTAGTTAAAACAGTCAATTAGTTAAAAATAGTTTGTAAAATAAAAATAAAAGATAAGGAATATGTTCCTTAAAAATCTTCGATTTTTAGCACAAAAAACAAAGCGTTCGAAAATTCCATGAATTTTCGACGCGTCAAAATCTACGATTTTGACAGTTTTTTGCCGCCTTAATCTATTTGGATTGTGCTCCGGTTCCGCCCATTGCAGCTTCAATCTGAGCCATAATTTGTGCTGTTTTGAAGTGGCTTTGGTCCATTGCTCCAGATGGACATGCTGCAGCGCATGTTCCGCATCCGTGACAGAGAGCTATGTTAACAGTTGCATGGCCTTCATCTATTGCTAGAGCTCCGTATGGACAGAGTTCTACACAAACTGCACATGCACCACATACGTCTTCATCGGTGTATGCAGTAATTGGTTCAATTTCCACTTCACCTTTAACCATTGGAATTGCTGCTCTTGCTGCAGCACCTGATGCTTGTGCTACGGAGTCAGGAATATCTTTTGGTCCTTGTGCTA
>JAEZKE010000138.1 GCA_023436175.1 Methanobacteriota archaeon | reverse complement strand
CAAACCACATTAAATCTATTTATGGTATAATAAATGGGACTGCAAACTATATTTTAACTAAAATGACTGAAGAAGGCCTTGATTTTGATGAAGTATTAAAAGAAGCTCAGGAGAAAGGTTATGCAGAGCAGGACCCTACTTTTGATATTGAAGGGCATGACACTGCTCAGAAATTAATCATACTTACTATTTTGGGCTTTGGAACATATATCAAGCAGGACAAGTTCCATGTTGAAGGTATAAGTAAAATTAAACAGGAAGATATTGAATTTATCAAAAATGAACTGGGTTACTCTATAAAGCTCCTTGCAATTGCAAGAATTGAAGATGAAAAACTTGAAGTAAGGGTTCATCCTACCTTAATTTCCTCAGATCATCTTTTAGCATCCGTAAATGGTGTTTTTAATGGAGTATATTTAGTTGGAGATATAGTTGGGCCAGTTATGATGTATGGGCCTGGCGCTGGAATGATGCCAACAGCAAGTGCTGTAGTTGGAGATTGTCTCGATATTATGGAAAATATGGAACGGCCTAACATATATGGTCCAAAAGATACAGAAGTCCAGGAAATAAAAGATATAAAGGATATTTGTTCCAAATATTACCTCCGGCTTACTGTAATTGACAAACCTGGAGTTCTACATGCTATATCTGGCATATTAAGTAAGTTTAATATTAGTTTAGAATCTGTAAATCAGAGAAGAAAAAATGAGGGTAAAGAAGTCCCAATTTTTATAGTAACTCATGAAGCCATTGAGAAAAATATTAGAAATGCTGTAGAAGAAATTGATAAACTTGATTTAGTGAAAGAGGATACTCTCTTTATCAGAGTTTTAGAGGATTAATTACCTCATAATTTCTTTTTATTTTTTATCCGCTCAAAATACCTTTTTTAAGGTTTAAATTACATTATTTAGGCATGTGAAGTTGTTTTTTATATTTTAATATTATTTTAACTATTTTTAAGTAACTGCATTAGGGCATAAATGATAAAAATATAAGAACAAGGAATATCATATGATAATACTATGTTGGAATTTGTTGGTTCATTTGCAGAAGACGGATTTGAACTCAATTTTGCAGACTTGGTTTCACCTAAAGAGTGGAAAGATAAAATAGAAGCTAAATTGGCAACCTATAAGGAAGAAGCACACGTGGAAGATAAAGGAAAACTGAATCTATTTGTTGTTTTAAAGTTAAACCCTTCAGATGATGAAGTAGATGATATATCCTATATATCAAGGCATATCAATGAATTTACGGAATTTTACCAGGAAGCTATACGTGAAATTAAATAAATTCTCTTTTTAAAACTATCTGATTTTAATGATTCTTCATGTAAATTTTAATGATTCTTCATGTAATAGTCAGGAAGCTGTGAAACTTATATATATAATTTACGTTTAAAGTTATTTTTAGATAGATATTGACTTTTAAATAGTATTTAATTCTAAATGAAGCTGTTATGACGTAATATCCTATTTTTAAATTTTGTGTATCTTACATTATTTATAATAGTTTTATAAATATTAATATGAAATTAATATGGATATTGTGCTTTATAAATTCAAATATTCTGGTGTTTTAAATGATTAGAGTCTCTTCAATTTCTGAATTTGTATACTGCCCTGTAAAACTCTATTTAAATCATACTCAAGAGAATGAGTTTCAAACGAGCGAAATGATATATGGAAAACTTCTACATGAAGTCAGGAGAGGTTATGAAGAAATCACAAAGCAAAATACATGGCGTATCAAGGAAAATATTGAATTAGAAGATATTTTTAGCACAATATTTGAGGAAGTCCCTCAGTTTATCAAAAAAGTTTCAAAGAAGTATTCTGATAAATATGGGATAGAATATTCAGTTTTAAAAAAGATGAGTAAAGATTTAGAAGATGATTTAAAATTAGAATCACAATTTTTATCGTTAAAGATTAAAAAAATTTTAAATACAACATCTAAAAGAGGCGGTGAAATTGCAGAACTGTTTTTCCCGCAGTCACTTTTAGAATTTTCCTTGAAAAATGAAGAACTTAATTTGAGGGGAAAAATTGATAAAATAGAAATAGTAAATGGAATTTATTACCCTGTCGAAGTTAAAACAGGACTGCCTCCCTCTAAAGGAGTTTGGCTATCTGACGCGCTTCAAATAGCTGCTTATGCTGTTCTTTTAGATTATGAATTAAATAAGGAAGTGTTAGTTGGATTTGTTGATTATATAATGATATGTGAACGGCGGCCAGTTGTGATTAATTCAATATTGCATCAAAAGCTCTTTGGAGTGTTAGATGATATAATTACCATGTTTGAAAAGCAGGAAATCCCAGAATTTAAATTAAATAAGAATAAATGCGAAAAATGTGAGTATATGGATGTTTGTGAATATTATGGTTGAAATTTTAAAATTAAACCCTCGAAAATCTGTCAAAAATTCAAAAATTTTGAATTTTTAGAAAATGCGTTGCATTTTCTAACTCCCGAAAATTCAAGAATTTTCGAGGATTTTGAGCGATAAGTTAATTTTAAATTTAGGACCGTATCATTGTTAAGACCATTTTGTATTTTTCAAGTGCCTTTAATGCGTGGGGTTCATTTGCCGGCATTATAATCATTTCACCGGCTTCTAATACATTTTTATTGCCTGAAATACTAATCTCAGCCTTACCGTCTATAATTTGGACCATGGCATCAAATGGAGCTGTGTGCTCACTTAAACCTTCTCCTTTATCAAAAGCAAATATGGTTACGGTTCCTGTGTCTTTTCTTATTATTTCACGGCTTACAACAGAACCGTCCTGATATTCAATTAAATCTGCGGTTTTTAATACTTTTCCTTTAATATCTTCCATTTTTATCCCCCTATCAATTTAATCAGAAACATGTATGATATTTACAGGACAGAGTTCTTCTGCTTGCGTGCAGCAAGCTGGGTCTTCAATTTCTATTTCTTCAGTTTCTTCTGTATTTTCTAATGCTTTTAAATGGGAAAGCCCATCTCCGGCAAATTCAAAGAAGTCAGGGCATACATCAATACAGTTTCCACATGATATGCACATCATTCGTTCCAGTTCTACCTTTGCCATGTTTTCACCTACAAAATTTAATAAAAAATTTTATTTTGCACATTTAAAGCAAAATTCAGTATCTCTATTGGTTTTAAAGGTTTTACCACACTTTTTACACGTAACAACTTTAAGAGTAGATTCTTTATCAACAATATCAAGGGAACAGGCACATTTCCAGCCCATTTTACCTTTTAACTGAGCTTCAAACTCTTTGTCAATATTGGGATCATCGGCCATTTAAATCACCTTATTAACTATTAAAACAGGTAATAAAAATAATTTTCGTATTAGATAGAACGGATTAAATTTAAAAATGGATGAAGGGTTTAATTACCCTAAAATTTCTTTAATATCTTCTTCAGGAGTGCTGATTGGCCTAATATCGTAATTTTCAACTAAAAAGTTCATAATGTCTTCGTTTACCCATGCTGGAGCTATTGGACCCAGATAAATTCCTTTAATTCCAAGATACAGTAAACTCCATAGAATTGCGGCAGCTTTCTGTTCCATCCAGCTTAAAACAATAGTAAGGGGAAGCTCGTTCACTTCAAGACCGAAAAGATCTGAGAGTGCAGTTACAATATCAATACCCACTATAGCATCATTACATTGTCCGATGTCTATTAAACGAGGAACTCCTTCAATATCTCCGAGAGGCAGCTGGTTCATTCTGAATTTACCACATGCAAGGGTTAAAACAACTGTATCTTCAGGTAATTTCTGCACAAATTCTGTGTAATATGGTGATTTTGCAAGTGGGGCATCACATCCTCCAACCAGGAAAAATCTCCTTATTTTTCCTGCTTCTACAAGTTCCTTGATCTTTGGCGCCAGTGAAAGAACTGTTGAAGCTCCAAATCCCGTTGAATATATTACGTCGCCAGGTTCCTCTGAAAGTTCTGGTAATGATTTAGCTTTTTCAATTAATGGTGTGAAGTCGTAACCCTCAATATGTTCTACACCGGTTAATCTTGCAACACCTGTAGTAAACATTCTGTCTCTATAGTCATCCCGTGGGGGCAATACGCAGTTTGAAGTTCCAAGGATTGCAACAGGATATTTTGAAAATACGTCCCGTTGATCAAACCAGGATTTACCAAGTTGACCTGCAAGATGGCTGTATTTCCTTAACTGAGGATATCCATGTGCTGGGAGAAGTTCAGAATGAGTGTATACATTTATATCGGTTCCTTCGGTTTGTTTCAGGACTTCTTCTAATGCTTTTAGGTTATGGCCGGTTGCAACTATTCCGTGGCCTTTTTTTGTTCCAGTACTAACCTGGACAGGGGTTGGTTCTCCATAAGTTTCTATTAATGCAGTTTTTAGAAGCCGCATTGTTTTAATATTCATTTTTCCAGCTTCAAGAGCCAGGTTTATCAGTTCTGGAACATCAATATTGACATTGGTAAGAGTTGAGTAAAAACCTCGCTCCATAAATGCATCTACTTCTGGATCTGTATATCCCAATTCTCTTGCATGGTAAAGATAAGCAGATATTCCCTTGATTGCAAATAATAAGTTATCCTGTAGCCTTGCAGCTGTAGCGCTTTTTCCACATACTCCCTGTATTGTACAGCCGCTTCCTCGTGCCGTTTGGGAGCACTGGTAACAGAACATTTCCTGTTCCTCTTTCTTAACTTCTTTTTGAGGATCTTCTGCCATTGCTTCAAATTGATCCTTTCCTACTCCACAAACTGGACATATCCAGTCATCTGGCAGATCCTCAAAAGCAGTTCCTGGGTCTATTCCATTATCTGGATCCCCTTTTTCAGGATCATATACATATTCACACGCTAAACATCGATATTTTTTCATAATATTACCTCCTGTAGCATTTTATATGTCAAACTTATAGAATATTGGGAAGTGGGATTTTTAAAAAATTATTTATAGTTTTTATTTGAAATAGAAGTTGCATGCTGCGTTAATATTTCTTTAAGTTGTTAAAACTACTTTTTTAATATAATTTTGTTTTTGATTGTATTTAGAATTTTGGATAAAGTATTAATCTAGTTTCGATGCTTTAAATAATATGATTCATACAATAAGTATTAAATTTAAATCATTTAAGGATCAAATAAAATAATGGTGGTAATATGGAACTGGATGAAAATGCATTAAAACTGATAAAAAAATGTGAGGATAAGGATATAGACACAAGTGTTATGGGAGCATGCACAGTTATGCTTGAAGAAATGGAACGGGGAAAAGTAGATCTTGGTGAAGACATGCCTGATGAATCATATATTCACATGGCTGAAACTATTGCGCCAGAAGATGTGCCTCGAGTACTTAAAATGGCATTCAAGATAAAAGAACGTGGAAATGTTGATCCAGATCTTAAAGTTGCTGCAAATAGACTAATTAGGGCTATAGAACAGCTTTAGATCTATTTTAGTTTTCTTTACTGGGCTAATAATGTGGTGATATGCAGCGTAAGAAGTTTCATCTCGATGAAAATGCTAAAAAACTGATAAAAAAGTGCAAGGATAAAGAGATAGATACAAGTGTTATGGGCGCATGTAGAGTCCTTCTTGAAGAGATGGACAGGGGAGAAGTAAATTTCAATGATGAAGACCAACCAGATGGATCTTATATAGAAATGGCCCAAAATATTAAACCTCGAGATGTCCCAAAAGTCCTTATAATGGCATTTAAAATTAAAGAACGAAATAAAATTGAACCAGAACTTAAAATAGCTGCAGGTAAGTTAATTCGAGCAATAAAAGCGCTTTAAATTTTTAATTATATTTATTTTAAATTAAAGGGTGATGATATGAAACAGGTACCTCTTGATGAAAATGCTAAAAATTTAATAAGAAAATGTGAAGATAAGGAAGTAGATACAAGCACAATGGGGGCATGCCAGGTTCTTTTAGAAGAAATGGACAGGGGAAATGTAGTGCTTAAAGACGAACCTGGAGAGTCCTACATTAAAATGGCTCAAAATATTAAGAAGGAAGATGTGCCTCAAGTTCTTAGAATTGCATTTATAGTAAGGGACAGTGGAGATATAACTGATACAGATGTAAAAAATGCTGCAGCAAGATTAATCCGGGCAATCGAAATGTTTTAATTGGATAAAACTGTATTTAAGATTACAGTAAATTCCTATTTTTTTATTATTTTACTTTATTTAGGATATAAGAATTTTTTTTCTTTAATTTGTAAAATTTAGATGGAGTTTTTTAACTTACAATTGATTTTATATTGAATTTAACTCAAAAAACAGTATTTTTTTAAGTTAGTGAGTTAGTACTGTCTATTATACATTTATACTAGTTAAAAATATAAGCCCAGTTAGTACTAATGATTGGATTTAAAGTAATAAATATTTATAAATCTGATTATAACACAATATATATAACTGGTGATAAAAGATGGATGCAGAATCTACTGAACTGGTAAAAAAATGTGAAGAAAGTGCTGGAAGTGGAGATGTAATGGGTGCCTGCAAAGTTATGTTGGAACTGATTGAAAAGGAAAAAATTAAAGTGGATGAAGACAGCGAGCAGACATACCTTGAAATGGCTGAAAATCTTAAACCCGAAGACGTCCGAAGAGTTCTTAAAATGGCGCTTAAAATAAGGGAAAGTGGAGACATAAAAGATCCAGAGCTTAAAAACGCTGCAAGCATACTGATTAGGGCAATAGAGATGAGTTAATACTCATTTAAAATTTTTTTCCTTTAACTCTTTTTATATTAAAAACTGCAGTATCTGCAACGGCCATAACTGCCATAACACCTGCCTGAACAGGATCTGTAACCACTAAATCTGCTTCTTGTGCCACACTTCCCGGCATATTCAGACTTATTACAATCACTCCATGTTCATCTTTAATTTCTGCAACTGCATCTGAAATCTTACCTCCCATGAGTGATCCTGCAAGAACCAGTGCTTCTACTCTTGGAAGTCTTCCTGCAGCATATACTGCGTCTGCAAGCTCCTGTTCTCCTACAAGGGGAATTGTATCAACACTGATGCGTTCTCCCCTTATATTATGCCGATCTGATTCTGTTATGGCTCCTTGAGCAACCTGGGCAACCTGAGCTCCCCCTCCAATTATTATAATTCTTTTTCCGTATATTTCAGTTAATGACGGATGGATTTCGATGTGATCAACAGCTTCAAACTTCAAAATATTTTTTTTAAGTTCCCCTCTGTTTCTTACATCTTCTAATTCCATGTATACTGAAGCTGATTCATCCTTTTCCACAAAAAGATGGGTGTATATAATATTTATTCCACATTTTGCCATTAAATCTGTAATATCTCGTAAAACACCTGGTTTATTTACAGATTTTATTGTAATTGCAATTTTTTCCATTTATATCACACAATAAGAAATATGAACTAGATAAACTCATTTTAAACTAATATTTTAATTATGAAAAATGTAATTTTTCAATTAATATTGAATTCTATCATTTATAGGTTAATAAATTACTTGTAATCTATTTAATAACATCTTAAATTTCTATAATTTTTGACACTCTGGACAGATATAAGAAGATGTGCTTCCTGTTTTTATTTTTTCAATAATCTTACCACAATCTGGACATTCTTCTCCTTCTTTATAAGCTACTAAGAAATAATCTTTGCTGAATTCTCCATTCTCTCCGTAAAAATCTTTTTCATACGCCAGTCCTTTTTTATCAAGTGCATATCTAAGATTTTCTGTCATTATTTTGAATAAATTATCAATTTGATAGGATTCTAAAGTATTGGCTGGTTTTTTAGGATGGAGTTTTGCCTTAAAAAGGATATCATGAATATAGACATTTCCAATACCTCCAACCTTCTTCTGATTCAAAATTATATTTTTGATCATGGCTCTACCATTACAGATTTTTTTAAAGTAATCTGGAGTAAAATCAGGATCTAATGGGGAAACTGTTATATCTTTGGTTGGTTTATGATCTCTAAGTTCATTATCTGAAACCAGATCTACATGTCCAAACCACCAGAATTTACATGTAAAACATGAATTGTCCGTAAAATTAAAGCGGCACTGATATTCTTCTGCAGAATTTTTATTTGAATTATAGTATAAGATATCTGCTCCCATTCCAAGGTTCAATAAAAGGTGATAGCCGTCTGTAAGTTCAAAAAAGATCCATTTTCCTTTATTATATACTTTTTTAATAACTTTGCCTGTTATTTGATCTTTAAAACTTTCAACTTCCATGTTCAGGCATTTTTCCTGTATTATGTTAGTTGATTTAAATTCCTTTGATTTAAGTTCCTCGTTCATTTGTCTGCTTAAAACCATAAGTTCAGGTAATTCTGCCATTTTAAGTCCTCATTTAAATTTCATGTAAGTATTGTATTTATTTTCAGTATCCTGATTTTTTACCGGTTAAATTTTCTATTTCCACCTTAATTAAAACTGTTTTATCAAGTGCAGATTTTGAATATTCAAATGATTTATGAGAATTAGGGTTGTATTTCTGCATTATAATATCCAAAGCATTTATCTTTTCTGCTTCATTTTCTATAAATTGAGCTTTTCCAAAACCAATCACGCTGTAATATTTCATTCCCCAATTACATACATTATCTGAGCGTAAGATTTCTGTTTTAATCTCTGCTTCAAAGCAAATGTTATTATTTTCCATTATTAAATCAATTTTTCGCCCTTTACGTGCTGAGTGAAGATAGATGCAATTATCATTAAAACCAAAGTTCATTGGCACAATATATGGTTTATTTTCATCACAAAGGGCAATTCTGCATACTGTGGCTTTTTTTAATATTTTCTCTATGCATTTTTTGTCTTTTATTTCTTTATCACTTCTTCTCATGATTATCTTCCACTTTACAAGTTCAACTGTATTTTAATCTACATTTAATATGAAAAATCGTCATATAATTAATTCTGTTTAATTTTTGCATGAATTGATCTAAAATGAGAGAATTACTGGATTAGAGCTTAGTAATATTATTATAGAATAAAAGTAATATTAAGTGTTTGATGTAAGTGAGGAATATAATCATGGAGAAAAAGATTATACAAATATCAGATGTGCATTTTGGGGCTCTTACTTTCTCTGAAGAGCTTAAATCAAATTTATTGTCCCAAATACAGCATGAAAATCCTGATTTTATAATTTTTGCAGGAGATGCAACAGATCACGGCTACTTAACTGAATATGACGATGCTGCAGCATTTGTAGATGAACTTAAAGATACATCTGAGGTTCATTCCATCCCAGGAAACCATGATGCACGTAATGTGGGCATATTACACTTTCAAAGGCTAATTGGAGAGCGAAATTTTATAAGGATAGATAAGAAAGCAGGTTTTGTCATTATAGGCCTTGATTCGTCACAGGCAGATGTAAATAGTGGAGACATTGGATACGATCAGATGAAATGGCTACGGGATGAGCTTAAGAAAGTACCTAAAGATTTAGGTAAATTTATAACTTTCCATCATCATTTACTTCCTGTACCTCAAGCTGGTCGTGAAAGAAATATTTTATTAGATTCGGGAGATCTAATACAGGAATTAGTGGATTATAAAGTAAATTTTGTTTTAAATGGACATAAACATGTTCCTAATACGTGGACAATGGAAAATATGGTGGTTTTGAATTCAGGAACAGCAACCACTGGAAAATTACGTGGGGATACACGTCCATGTTACAATCAAATGATAATTAATGATGAAGAAGTTGATGTATACCTGGTAATGACTGAAACAGGACAAAAACAGCATTTAGCTAAATATTCTGTTGAATTAAAAGAGGAAGAATTTACAATCTGTTCCCATAAGCATAAATCAGGTTAACTTATTTAGAATTCATCTTTATGGTGTTTATTTTTTCTGATAATGCTAACAGATTGTTGGTTAGTTTTTCTATTTTTTCTGCAACACTTAACTCTGTTATTTCTTCAAGATGAGGTTCATATGCAGTGGTATATACTTTTAACTTATCGTTTGTATGATTTTCTCTATTATATTTGCTTATTTGCTCTAATCCTAATTGTAATTCCTCATATGCCTTTAATTCTCCTAATATATTGTTTCTTTCATTATTTAATTGGTTTATATCCATTATTTTGTTCCCTCCTAAACCTATTTTAGATGAATATGCCCCTTGTAATTTTTTCCTAATTTTGCGTCAATAACTAATTTTAGAGCCCATTTTTAAATTCTAACGTTTTGATGAGGTATATAAAAAAATATTAAAAAAAACTACCTGATTACTATTATGTATCTTTTTATGTAAATATGTTTCCTTTGACAATTGAGTAAAACAGTAAAATGAAGGATATGTAATAAGTTAAAGAGATGCATTTAACGTATTTTGCATATTGTGTGAGTATAAAAGGATAATTTTATATATTATAATTTTTAAGTTCAAAGAACTAAAAATGGGGTATTGATACCTTTAAAAATCGCTCTAACTTTTATTAATTTAGTTTTTATTTTAGATCATATGTACTAACGTTCGTTCGTTAACTTTAAATAGTAGAATGTATACAGTATACCCAAGAAGCTAACGAACGTTAGTTAACTGGAAGGAATATCCCATGAAAAATCAAGCCGCAGCTCCAAACTCAAAAACTGAAAAAAAGTCAACTAAAGAAAAAATATTTGATGTATCCCTCGACCTTTTCTCACAAAAAGGTTTCGATGCAGTTTCAGTTCGTGAAATTGCAAGGGAAGTTGGAATAAGAGAAAGTTCGATATACAACCATTACAAGAATAAAGAGGCGATATTGGACGCTATTATCGACTATTTTATGTCTGAACTCAGTCAAAGTGGGCCACCTGAGGAAGATGCTGACTTATTAATGGATCAAGGTCCTGAGGTGTATTTTAAAGTGGGAGCTAAAATGTTCCTGGAACAAATTAATACACCTGCAATGGAAAAAATCTGGCGTTTAGTTTCTATTGAGATGTATCATAATGAAAAGATAAGAAATTTTTTCAAAAAAGAGCTTTTAGAAGAGCCTATAAATATTTGGGAATCTACTTTCTCTAAAATGATAGAAAAAGGGCTCATAAAGCCATTTAATCCAAGAACATTAGCATATGAATATTTTTCTTTTGCGATATATCTCTTCTTTGAATATTTTGTCTTAAAATATGATGAAGACTTTGATTCATTTATGGATTTAGCATTAAAAAAGATGAATAATCATGCAGAATTCCTTTTAAAAGCTATAAAAATTGAATGAGCGGGTAAAAAATGGAAACTATCACATATTCACTTAAAGGAGACCAAAATAATTCGGATGAATATTATAAAGAAATTAAATCATTTACAGATGAAGTTTTAAGGGAATTTGAATATTTTGAAACATCTATAATATCAGATTTTGTATCCTACATTGAAAAAATGGATATGGATAAATTAAGCAGCAATGATGAGTACATATTTGAATTTTTAATGCTTGGGACATTTTGGAGAGTTTACGGTGCAAGGGCGGCTAATTTAGATAAAAATCCGCAGAAAATACTGGAAGGTTTGGTTAAGGAACGTTATCAAAACGAACCAGCAAAAGAGACTATAGATATTGTACGCGGAATGATAATGAAACCTTTCTTACTATCTGAAGATACTAATATGCTGGATTTAACCATAAATAACCTTAAAAAACTTCTATCATATCTTAATGCGGCAGGAGATTTCAACCAGGAATTGAAGCGTTTAAATATTTGGAAAGACTTTCTGGAAACTAAAACACCCGAAGTTATTTCAAAATATCTGGTTGGTGCTTTTCTATTTGCAGACTGGTTTGAATACAGAAGTAAACTTGTTCTTGGCCAGTACACAGCCAATGTAAATAAATTTTTAGCTGAAAAATATCACGAACACCTTTTTCAAGAAGATGTAATTTTCTGCGGCAGAAAAGAAGTGGAATATCACTTGAACATGGTTGGAGCAGAAATCATGAACCGGGTATTTAAAAATGAATTTGAGAAAAGGCCAAGAAAAGCTTTAATCTTACCGGGATGTATGAAATTCTTTGAAGGGGCAACATGTAGAGCACACAATACAAATCTGGGATTAAGATGTATTGGTTGTTCTAAAAATTGTAACATAAATAAATTAACAAAAAGGGGCGATGAATATGGTTTTGAGGTTTATATTGTTTCACATGAATCTTCAGCATTCTCAAAAAGTACGAATAAGGACAGAGATGAGCTTGGAATCATAGGTGTTGCATGTGTATCTAATTTAATAGCAGGGGGTTGGAAATCAGAATCTATAGGGATTCCTGCCCAGTGCGTGCTTTTAGACTACTCCAGCTGTAAAAACCATTGGGACAGCGAAGGTTTTCCAACTTCTATTAATTTAAATCAGCTAGTGAAACTACTCAATATAGAAAAATCTGAAATAAAGAATCAAATAGTACAATTTGCGGCATATTAATTAAAACTTAAAGTAAATAAATGGTAAAACAGGGATATGATAAATATCACTGTTTAGTGGATTGGAAATATAAAAACTAATTAATCTCCTCTGCTATTTCATTATAACTACATTGTGAGTCAGCTAATGTTAAGGTATTTATATTTGTAAAACACTTTAAAAATAAATATACTGGAATATATTGATATGAAAGAAACTCCCAAAGTCCTTTTACTTGGCTACAACGGTGCAAATAATACTGGCTCTGAAGCAAGATTACTCGCTATAATAGATGATGTAAGGACAATTTTAGGCCATGAAGTCATTATCACAGTTCCTACATTAAATAAGGAAAATTTGGAGCGTTATCTTAATGAAGATAAGTTTTTGAAAATTGCCCCAATATCTTCAATATTCTTTTTTGATATTAGAAAATTAGTTAAGGACCATGATATTCTTTTATTAGTTGAGGGAAGCTGCTACATGGATACCTGGACTTCTGCGCTCCTATGGGCTTTTTTATGGGCTACAAGATGTGCAAATAATTTTAAAAAGCCAAGTATTGCATATGCCGTGGATGTGGGTCATTTATCTTCTTTTAACCGGTGGCTGGTTAAACGAGAAGCTAATAAAACTGATTTGATTTTAACCAGGACAGAATTGGCAGCTCAAGAACTCAGAAAAATAGGAGTCAAAGCCCCTATTTTGACAACAGCTGACTGTGCATTTACATTCAAAACTGAAAAAGAAGATTCCGGAATTTTAAATGAGCTCTGGCCGGAATTAGATTCAGGAGTGGTTGGTCTGGCACCAATTGACTTCTATTTATGGCCTGTGGTGATGAGACCATGGGGCAAAAAAGAGAACATGTATAAATGGCCTTACTATTATTCACGTTCAAAATGGAGAATTGATGGAAGCGAACAATTAGCTATTAAATGGGCTGAAGAAGCGGATCGTATAATTGAAAAATACGGCAAACGTGTGGCATTAATCTGTATGGAAGAACTTGATGAACCACTGGCAGTATCTATAAAGAATAAAATGAAGAACCCTGAAATGGTAAAAATATTTTCATCAAGAAAATATAATGCATCTGCAATGACAAGTGTCTTGAGAAGCCTTGAACTTCTTGTAACTTCTCGTTATCATGCAGGTGTCTTATTGCTTGAAGCTCAGGTTCCGCAGATAGCTATAGGACATGATACTCGTCTTAGGGGATTTTATAAAGAATTAGGGTTAGAAAATTATTTATTAGATTACATGTCGTCTGAAATCTGGCACAAATTAGAGGAAAAAGTTAATGAACTGCTTGAGAATCCTGAAGCACAACAAAAACTATTGAAAGATGGATTTATTCAGCACATTAGCCGTGCTCGTAAAAATCCTGAAATTCTTAAGGGTTTTCTCCGAGAGAGAGGGTGGAAAGTGAAAACATGAATAAAGTTGTACTTTTAACAGGGGCAAATGGATTTTTAGGTACTCAAATTGCCCTAAGACTTCTCAGGAGTTATAACTATAAAATTATAGCTTTAGTAAGGGGTAACGACAAACAGCATTCTACAAATAGGCTGTCTCGAGCATGGTGGGAATTTCCAGAACTTTTAGATGAATTAGGTAGTAGAATTCATGTATTAAATGGAGATATTACCAGAAATGAATTAGGAATAGAAAATCAGGAATATAAAAACCTGATTCAAACAGTTACCCATATAATTCACACTGCGGCAGACTGGAAACTAAAATCTTCCCTTGAAGAACTCCAGAAAATCAACGTGCAGGGAACTGAAAATATGCTGAAATTAGCTCAGCTAGCCCATGAAGACCATGGATTAGAAAGATTTTCTCATATATCAACTGCTTATGTTGCAGGTGGAAAAAAAGGTATTGTCTCCGAAGATTCTTTAACTTCAGAATATGGTTTTTTAAGTAATTATGAAAAAACCAAGTTTGAAAGCGAGGTTGAGGTACGAAAATCTGAATTTGATATATCTATTTTCCGTCCAAGTATGATCGTAGGTGAATCATCTACAGGATACATTAAAACGTTTAATACAATATATGTGCCTCTCAGGCTCTATTTAAACGGAAAATTAAAAGTAATCCCTGTTTCTAGATCAATGAAAATAAATTTAGTACCTGTAGATTACGTTGCAGATGCAGTTGTAAAGCTCACCTTTGATTCGAGAGCATTAAATAAGACATTTCACCTGACAGCGCCTGTCGAATCACTTCCTACCCTTGAAGAACTCATTGAATTTGTAGGGCAATGGAGCCAGGAAAATCTTGATGTTAAAATCAGTAAGCCTATTTATGTGCCCTTAAATGTTTCATCTATTCAGAAAATTTCATCTTATGGTCATTTATTTGGAAAAGGAACAGCTAAATTACTTGAAACAGTGAACACTCTTTCTCCATATTTTAATGAGAATAGGGAATACTTGAGAGATAATACTGAAGAAATATTGGGGCCTTATAGATATAGGTGGCAGGATTTTTTACCTAAACTTATGGAATTTGCTGTTTATTATGGTTTTTTACATAGATCTGATCGCACGGTTCATGAACAGGTTTTATTCAGGCTTCAAGGAAGTAGCAGGCCTGTTAATTATTATGATATTGTTAACGGTGAAATTAAAGAATCAAGTTCAACTGACATTTATCAAAATATAATATGCGTTTCAAAAGCGCTTCAGAGCATGGGAATGAATAAAGGGGATAAAATAGCGGTAATAGGTTATAATAGTACTAAGTATCTCATACTGGATATCGCAATTGGTTTAATAGGTGCTGTAAGTGTTCCTATTTATTATACAAGCCCTTTAAATGAGATCAAAGAAATATTGGACGACAGCAGTGCGAAAATTCTTTTTGCAGGCGTTCCTCAAATTTTAAATGACTTAAAGGAACTCAATACTCAAATTTCGGTTGTCTCACTATGCATGCAAGGTACTAGCGACGATTCACAGGTTATTTCATGGGAAGAATTCCTCAAAAAAGGCGAAACAAGAAATGAAGTTATATATCATCCTTTGAATTTTAATGATACAGCCACTATACGTTATACTTCTGGAACAACTGGAAAACCTAGAGGGGTCATGTTTAATCACGGAAATCTCCGCTGGATGGCAGAATTCATTGCTTCAATGCCTCCCTGGAATGACAGGACCAGTGAAGTATCTTACCTTTCATTTCTCCCAATGAACCATGTGGTGGAAGGAATTATGGGGACTTATGCTCCTTATTATGCTCCTGCATCTTTAAACCTCTATTTTCTGGAGAATTTCCATGATCTTGAAGAATCTCTTCAGAAAGTGAGGCCCAATATATTCTTTTCAGTACCGCGTTTCTATGAAAAAGTGTGGTGCAGCGTAATTGAATCAAGAATAGGGCAAATTTACCTTAATTCTAATGGAATTCTAAAGAAGGTTTTAAGAAAATTAATTAAAAGAGAAACTCTTAAACGGGCGGGCATGGACAGATGTGCTCAATTAATAGTGGGTTCTGCACCTGTAAGTGATGATTTACTCAGATGCTATCATGAAATGGGTATTGAAGTTTATAATGCTTATGGATTAACTGAAGCACCGCTTATAACAATTAACAGGGCTGGAAAGAACAGGATAGGAACGGTAGGCGAACCTCTTCCTGATACTTACATTAAAATAAATGCAAACGGCGAAATACTAGTAAATGGACCTCAGGTAATGTCTGGCTATTTTAAAAATGATTCAAATTTCCTTGAAGATGGGTGGCTCTATACAGGTGACTTAGGTTATGGAACTCCTGAAGGTAGTCTTGTAATTACAGGCCGTAGAAAAGAGGTTATAGTCAATTCTTATGGAAAAACAATAACTCCACTTAAAATTGAAGTAATGCTTAAAAACATTCCTGGAATCGAAGAAGCTATGATAATTGGCGATGGAAAACCTTACTGCAGCGCTTTTTTATGGGCTGAAGAGGAATTAAGTTTTAAAGAGGTTAATGGCCTTATTAATGAAATAAATACAGGACTTTCTCGTCCAGAAGAGATTAAAAAATGGGTTGTTTTAAATAATGATCTTTCAATAGGGACTGATTTAACTGCAAATCTTAAACTTAAAAGAAAAGCTATTTCAGAGCGTTGCCAGGATGTTGTTGATTTCATTTATGGATCTGGGACTAGACCTGATAATATCTTACATTTTGGCAGTATTGAGGTTCAAACATGAGTATCAGGCTAAAAATTGCATCATTATGGCTTCCCGATTTTATTTTAAAGAAAGAATTAAATAATGTATCTAAAAAGACAATTGAAGGACTTAATACTCTTTTAAAACAGTATGCGCCTGGAAAAATAATTACTAAAAGCAATGAAGTTTTAAGTGGATCATTGGAAGAAAGAAGATCTATAATGGCTAAAGCACATAATAAACAAGTTAAAATATTAATTCAAGAGTTAGGACATGAAAAAGCCGTCAAAATTGGAAGAAATGTCATGTTTGAAGTTGGTTATAAGTTGGGGCAAGAAGCCAGCAGAAAACTGGGAGCCCGAAATAGTTTTGAGGATCTTGAACTTGCAGCCAGAATACTTTACAAAGTACTTGGAATAGAATTTAAAATAAAAAATAAAGACAAAAATATGATTATGGTGATAAATAGGTGTGCTTTATCTAAATATTATTCTCCTGAGTCTTGCATGATTTTAAGTGCTGCAGATGAAGGTGTAGTGCGTGGTTTAAATGAAAATATGGGTATGCAGTTTAAAGAAAGGATCACTGAAGGAGCACATGAGTGTATAGCTTGTATAAGTGAGGTAA
>JAEZKE010000046.1 GCA_023436175.1 Methanobacteriota archaeon | reverse complement strand
ATATAAAGATTACATACATACAAATTTTAATTTTATTAATCATTTTTCTTCTAATTAATGAGTTAATATGAATTTTAGAATTATTTTTTTTAGATTCTTTATAACAGTTTTAATAATTTTTAATTTTACATGTTAAATTATGATAGAAACGTTAATGTGCTATAAATATTTTTAGCCTAATTTTAATTAAATCATTTTTTATACAGTAAAGTTTATATTGCTACAAAGACTACTAGACTTAAGGTTTGATTTTTGTTATTTTAGATATTGCAAACACAATAATGACAATACTGATTAAAATATTTGACTTAAATTAGTACATGTTGGAGGAATTTAACTGGTTAGTTCTAAAACAAGTAAAATAAAAAAATTAGAAATTGTTGAAGGAGATTATTATGACCCTAGATTTAAACCTAAAGATCGAAAACGCAATAATATCGTGAGGAAAATACTAAATAGAAAAACTATTTGCCTCAGATGTCATAATATGAATTTACTTGAACCTGATTGTAATTGTAATGTAGGTATGATTAAATATTCCAATTTTAAAGGGTTAATTGAATCAAATATAGAAAAATTAAGAAAGGGAGTTCCAGAAGAAAGTTATACATTTCATCCAAATAGGTATGGAATTAGTAAGGAATTGCAATTTTTGAAAGAGATAGGAAGAAGATGTTACATTGGTTATGATGATGATTATTTTGATTTTTGTCCTATAAATGTATGGGATTTAGAGAAATTATATTTAATTGGGCTTAATTTTTGGAGTATTTTATATAGTGTAGATTTTGGATTATTTAGTGGCATATCACAAGTTAGAACTCCTTATAGTCCGCCTTATTATATTTCACTATATAGAGAATCATTTCAATATTCATATTCTTTATTTACTGGATACCATGAACGAAGTAATAAGGAAGTGTTAGTTTTATCTAGAGACGAAAAAGTAGATATTAATGGTTTAAGTAATTTAAAAAAAATAGAGAACGTTAAAAAGGATGAAAGTGATATAGACATCTCTAATTATATATCTAGAACTAGTTTGTTATATAATGATATTAACACTGCTGAGTGGTATTTATATTTCAGTTTGGGAGAAGATACTGTTATTGTTCCTCAAGAAAAATCAAAATTAGATATTAGATCATTTGAGGAATTAGAACATCTTATGGAAATTAATGATATGTTAAGTGATTATACAAAGAAGCGTTATTTATTAGATTGGGATAAGAGTGAAGCATTTAGTTGAGAACAAATAGTTTAGGAAACTATAATAAAAATTTAGTTTTCAACATCTATTTTTTAATGTCAAAAGTATATTCATTAAATTTTTATTTTTTTTACGATTCTTAATAGGAAAATATATATAATGTGGGGGGGGCAATTATTAATTAGGGGGTTTATTATGCATACACGACTTATAAAATTTGATAAATATTTTGATTCTTGGGATATAGGTTTTGATATCACTCTAACCGATCAAGAACTGTCTAAATGTGATATGGATACAATTATCCACATTGAAGGCTGTGAAGTTATTCTTAAAGGTAATATTATGTCATTTAATTATGTATTCCTTAAGAATAAACTAAAGAAGGGTGAAACCGTATTTGACAGATTTCCACGTATCCAGAACTGTGTTGAGCATATTGCTATTTCTTCTTTGATTTAATTTTAATTGTACACTATTTTTGGAAGTTTTAAAAAAATAATTTGATTTTTTATAGATAAACATTTATAGAATTTTATTCAAGTAAATAATGAACAAGAGTTGGTAGGTTATCTTCATTCGTAAATTCAAAAAAGTGGATATTATTATAGTTGTAAATAGTATCATTTTTAAGTAAAAGTAGTGTCTAAAGTAAAGTTTTAGGGTTGCCAAGTATTTATTGGATGAAGCAGATACTATTAATAGTTATAATACATTCAAAATTATCGTATTTTATACTGATTTTAATTAATATTATTTGAAGGAGATTTTCATGCTAAATGATTTACAAAAAGAGATTATAAAACTTAAAAAAGAAAAAAATGCAATAATTTTAGCTCACAATTATCAGACGGGAGATATACAGGAAATTGCAGACTTTATGGGAGATTCACTTGAACTCTGCATAAAAGCATCAGAGATTGAAGGAAAAGACCTTGTGGTATTCTGTGGTGTTGATTTTATGGCAGAAACCGCAGCTATACTTAACCCTGATAAAAAAATAGTAATTCCTGATACTCAAGCTGAATGCCCAATGGCACACATGCTCCCTGCAGATGAAGTAAGAAAAGCCAAAGAAAGACATCCCGGGGCAGCAGTAGTTTTGTATGTTAACACACTTGCAGAAGCAAAAGCAGAAGCAGACATACTCTGTACGTCATCAAATGCAGTTAAAATCGTAAATAGTCTTGATGAAGATACAGTACTCTTTGGACCAGATATGAACCTTGCATGGTACACTTCCCAGCAAACTGACAAGGAAATAATTACCATACCTGAAGGAGGGCACTGTTATGTCCATAAGATGTTTACTACAGGAGATATTTTCTTCTCAAGGGAAAAATATCCTGATGCAGATATACTTGTGCACCCTGAATGCGACCCTGAGATTCAGAAGTTTGCAGATTATGTTTTAAGCACAGGAGGCATGCTTAAGCACGTTGCAGAGTCTCCAAAGAAAACATTTATAATTGGTACAGAAGTAGACCTTGTAACCCGCTTGAGGCGGGAAAATCCGGATAAAACCATTCTTCCAGCTTTATCTGAAGCTATATGTAAAACTATGAAACTCCACACCCTTGAAAAGGTCAAAAATGCCCTTTTAAATGAGGAATATATAGTAACTGTTGATGATGAAACAGCAGATAATGCAAGGAGTGCAGTTGAACGGATGATTGAGGTTTCTAAAAGGTAAACCTTGTCATTTTATTTTAGTTTCTATTTTAATTACTTCTCAAATGTTTACAAAATCGAAGATTTTGGCACTGTGAAAATTTTTAGTTTTCACATGCTCTTTAGATAATTCTTTATTATAAAAATCTAATATTAAAATAAGAAGAATTATAATCACAAAAACTTTATTTAAGCGATTTAATGAGATAAAATGCATGCAAAACGGGGAGTAGCAAATCTCCCGCTACATGGAGGGCACGCGCCAAGATGGCTGTTTGACCGAATGGTTAAGCTAGCCGGAGGCATAACAGATGTAATTTTGTATGAATACGGTACAGACGAGTTTTTAAGGAGGATATCAGATCCGCACTGGTTCCAGGCGTTTTCATGCGTAATTGGATTTGACTGGCACTCCTCAGGAACCACAACCACAACCTGCGGCGCGTTAAAGCTTGCAGTTGACCCCCAGGAGCATGGAATTATGATTGCAGGGGGTAAAGGCAAAAATTCAAGAAAAGCACCGTTAGACATCGAAACAGCAGCTGATTTTTTCTCATTATCTTCAAAGAAAATCGATGAACTTAAATATTCAAGCCGTATCTCTGCAAAAATAGACAATTCATGCATTCAAGACGGCTATGACCTGTACCACCATTCATTCTTTTTTACAGAGGACGGCAACTGGGCAGTTGTACAGCAAGGACTGAACAATAAAAATAATTATGCTAGAAGATACCACTGGCTTTCGCAGTCCATAGATAATGTTATAGAAGAACCTCACAATGCCATCTGCTGCGATGAATCCCAGTCAAATACTTTGAATATGACCTCAAATCAAAGCAGTGATACAAGGGATATAAGTGTGGACCTTATATGTGATAACCCTGACCATTTACGGCCTTACTTCAGAAAAAAATCCCAGACACTTCTCACTGACTTTTTTGACGCGCCAGTACATTCGGATAAGTCTAAAAATTATAAAGAAATGAAAATGCCGAGGCACCATCCAGTACTTGACATGGATATAAGTGATCGAGAATTTGAAGTCTTAAAAAAGGCATACGAGCTTCAGCCTCAAAATTACGAAGAGTTTATCACCCTTGAAGGAATAGGGCCTAAGAAAATAAGGGCTTTAGCATTGATCTCTGATCTGGTCTATGGAACCGAGCCAAGCTGGAGAGATCCTGTAAAATACAGTTTTACACATGGTGGAAAGGACGGTTTTCCATATCCTGTTGACAGGGAAGTCTATGACCACTCCATTCACACTTTAAAAGACGCTTTAGATGAAGCTAAACTGGATAAAAAAGATAAGTACAATGCGATTAAGAGATTAGAATCTTTTATTAATGTTAAAGAGTGCTGATTTTTTAATTAGTAAAACAAATTAAACTTTTATTTATAAATAATATCTTTAAAATTTGAATTTTTAGTCATTACTTATAAAATAAGAGTAAAAAGCCAGGGCAGACAAGTTTAATTGAGGTTTTAAACATTGATTGGAATAATAGTGCCCTGACTCATAAGATGTTATCTCAATTTAAATATTTAAACTTTTAGTTCTATAAGTCATATGGCTTTTAAAGGTATTTTAGACTGATTTCAGCTTATGAAAGATTTGTGTATGGATTCCGAAATAAATTAGTGAAATTAATGATATTATGTCAAATTTGTAAAATAAGATGTCAATATAGTAACAATTTTGATTTAATATCGAAAATCCTTTTCATATAATGTAATCTACTAATTTTACATGTGACAGAATAAGTTTATTTTTGTTTTGTCAAAAATTTTCAATTTTCGTTAACCATCAAAAATTAAATTTTTGGCATCACAAAAACTACTTTTTTATATACTTCGTCATATCAACGTTTAACGAAGTTTATGGATCTAAAACTATCTTGCTATATAATTTATATTTGATAATCAAATTTAAGTAACAGTTTCTAAGTCAAATCATAATCTAATTTTAGGAACTGCTAAGAGTATATCTTGCAGTTATTTCTAATAATCAATATTTAATGGAAAATTTGATAGGTTTTCCATGTATTAATCTAATATCCTTTTTAGTTTTTATTTATCATTTACATTTTATTGTCTATTCTTCTTTACTATATTGATAATCAGTAAAAATTGGTACATTAAATTATTTAATTAGTTTAGTATGATTAGGTAATGTATAAATATTGTTAGTATATAATGTTACTTTTGAAGTGGTAAAATTGAATTTAAATAGGAAAACTAATGTATTGTTTTGTATTATTCTACTTTTCATCATAACTTTAGTTATATTCCAATACACGGTAACGATTAGAGAACCCTGGTTTGGAGAACTTTCTGATGGTCATCATCAGTGGCTTACAGGCAGCACATTAGAATTTACTGAAAATTGGTACAATGAAGGACCTCTTAATTTGGATTTTGCAATGCTTAAAAATCCAAGTTCAATAGAATTTCCAACTTTATCTAGTAGAGAGCCCTATCTTTCTTATCCTCCTGGAACTATTATTCCTATTTATCTTGTAAGTGAAATAGTTAATCATAAGCCAACTGTAGGGTTAATAATGGATTATAATCTTTTTAACCACTTTTTGATTGCATTCTTTTTAGCATTGATTATATTTTTCTTTTTGATTTATCTGAAGTTTGATACTCTAAATTCATTTTTATTTTCCATTATACCTATAATGTTAGAATTACTACTACCTGGACCACTTTACTGGCAACAAAATGTATTTTTCTCTGATCAGGCAGTCCTATTACCATTTGTTGTTTATGTTTTCCTTGAGGTCTTGAGAGATAAATTTAGAGATTCACCTAAGAATAAGAATATCTTAAGACTAAATATTTTACAGAATATTGTGCTCTTCTATGGATTTTTAACAGACTGGTTGTTTGTTTTCATTGGTATTACTGTTTATATCAAGCGTATTGTTGATGAAGATATAGTTCTAAGTCGAGAAATGTTTTTAAATAAAAGGATAAATTTATTTATTAAACAAACTATTAAATATTGGTTTGCACCGTTATTAGCTTTGTTTCTATTCCTTACCCAAATATACACAATTAACTCATCTTTTAATTCAATAATTTCAAAGGCATTATTCCGGATGGGAACAACATCTCAAGGTGAAGCATATTTGAATAATGGTTTAAACATATTTGTAGGATATATTACAAGTAATTATGGACATATAGCTGTTGCATTGCTTGCAGGTAGTTTAACTTTCTTTATATTGATGGCAATATATTTAAGTTTGGGACGTTTTAAAGAGCATAAAAATGTTTTCAAAATTAAAAAGACTTTGTATCTTATGGGAATGCTATTGATTCCCTGCGTACTCCAAGTTATGGTTTTTAGGAACCATTCTGTTATCCATGATTTTTCTGTATTGAAATTTTCCATACCTCTTGCAACAATACCTTTCGTTCTAGTACCTATATTGATATTTCTATTCTTTGAAAATCCAATTAACGAGAAACTGAAAAACATAAAAGCTTCTAAGAGATTTAGCTTCAATATAGGACTTTTAGTGCTCTTTTTAATAATATTTACTGCAGCATCTTCTTATACTGTTAATGAATATCCAAATTACAAAAGCATGTTTCCTCTAGTTAACAATACTTATTCTGTAATAGGAAATTCTTTAGAAAAAAATACGTACTATAATGATATTGCATTTTCACCAAATTTTAATATATCTATAAATCCACCACAACAACTTTCTTATTCTATGAAACGTGTTTATCAAATAAATTCAATTAATGACGTAAAAGGTAAGGTTGAAAATATAAATGGAAATTATAATATTGTTATAGTGTTCCTGAATCCACCATCAAATTATTGGAGTAAAATTTTGAGTAAGGTAACACCAGTAAAAGATAATGGCATTTATTATTATATTTTTTCATCTAATACAACGATAATATAGATAACAATACTATTCTTGTTTAATAAAAATTTCTTTTTTATAACTAAATTTCAGTGTCAATGAATGAAGTTAAACTTGAGTTTAAAAAAATTATAATTATCCTAACATGTGGTTTCAGTATCAAGGTTTAACGAACTAAAACTTTGTTGGTATACATCAAGATCTATAAACTAAAAATCATTAAAATTACCGAAAATCAGTCGTCGCAGCTATATGCATTGGTGAATATAATGCACTTTTTAAAAAATGAATTTTTCATTTTTAAAATATTAATTTTAATCCGTTAATTGTGTTTATGAATAAAAATCCCAATACTTATATGAACACAATAAAGACATCATAATTGGTGATTTAATTGAGGATATCAGGCAGGTACATGGGGATAACAATAGTCATTTTAGTTTTTATAGTTTTATCATCGGGATGTACATCAATCAACGATTTTATAAAGAGCAATGGTAATGGTAGTTTTTCTGAGTATAATGTTAGTTTTAATTACCCTAATGGTTGGTTTGCTTTTCATGACAATCAGACTGGAGGTAAATCAATTTCTGTTTCCAAAGATAGCTCATTTAACGGTGTACAATTTAATCTACAGATAATGAATAACAATGGTTTATCAGAAAAAGGAATAATTAATCAAATGGAAAACAGTAAAACTCCTGGCTGGAAAAAAATTTCCAACGGTACACTTACAATAGACGGTAAAAAGGCATATAAAGATGTATTTATATATAAAAACGGAGATTCTAATCAAAATATGAGATTTGAACAGATATACTTCGTGAAAAATGGAAAGACTTACTTAATACTTCTCCAAGCTACAGATAAAGACTTTGATAAAGAAAGACAGAACTTTGATATTATTCTCAATAGTCTCAAAATACAGTAACTTTTTATTTTTTTTATAGAAGGATTTAAACTTATATCGAAAAATTTTAATTACTCTTTTTTATACTATTTAGTTATGGACAAAATAGTACTTGGTCTCCCAAAAGGGAGCTTGAACAATATAAATAGAGGAAACACTTACCAGTTATTCGTTGATGCAGGTTATGAAGTTAAGGGATATGAACCTGGTAAAGAAGCTAATGAAATCACAATAATAAACGACCCTGAAATCAAAGCGTTTTTAACAAGGCCTCAAAGTGCACCCGTAGAGCTGAACAGGCAAATAGTGGATATTGCCATCATAGGCGAAGATTGGGTACGGGAGGAATCTGTAGAAAGCGGAGAGGATCTCATAACAAAAATAGGCGACCTTAATTATGGTCAAACAAGGCTTATAGTAGCCCTACCAAATGAAGCGCCTTATAATTCGCTCACTGAGTTCTTTAGAGCAAATAAGGATAGAAAAAAGCCAATACTCTGCTTTACTGAATATCCTAACTTAACCCGACAGCACTTCATGAACAATGAGGGGTACAAAGAGATCTTTGGTGAAAGCAAGCCCTTAGTTCAGGTAAGAGGTATTAGAGATGGAGATAATGAGCAGGTTCAAATTATAAATTCTGACGGTGCAACTGAAGTTTACATAGCAAAAGGTGCTGATCTGATTGTGGACAACACTCAGACTGGAAACAGTCTTAGAAAAGCAGGGCTTAAAATCTTAGAAACAATAATGGAATCAAGTGCAGGACTGTATGCAGGTCCTAGCTGTTTTGGTAAGAAATCAGAAAAAGCGAAAATGATATTTGAGCAGCTTTTTGGAGCAATTACAGCTAGAAGTTATTTTGATGTTAAATTCAACATATCCACTGAAAAATTGGAGGAAGTCAAAGGATTTTTACTATCAAAAGGCTTCTGTTCTGATGAACCTACAGCAGTAAAAGGAGCTAACTTTTCTCAGGTAAATGTTTTAATTCCAAAAATTAAGTTTCCTGCAATGTTACGGGGAATAAAAAGCTATGGTGCTTCTGCAGTTGTCCGTGAAAACGTCAAACAATATGTTAAATAGTCAATTTACAGTATGGTTGAATGTATGGATTCTTTTAGGAGCAAAGTAATCCATCTACAGCCAAATAAGTAAATCCAATTGATAGATGAGATATAAGTTTTTATTTATGTCCTGGGAGAAATTCAGATGAGTATTAAACAATTTTTGATCACACCCTCTGCTGGAAAAAGGTTAATAGCTAAGGCTCTGGCAAAGTATCCTGTTATAACTGAATCCCTTGAATCTGGAACTGTGGTAATAATTGCAGGAACTACCAATGGTTATGTAGCTGAGGAAATATTATCTATCGTTGATCAATTAAAAGAATTTTCAAGAAAAAGGTTCTTCAGGGGTATTGTACTTCCTCCAGGAGGGCCTGTAACCAGTACCGGCCGTGCTAAAGATGAAAGTGAATTTCAAGGTGATGTGGTAATTAAAGATGGCATCTGGCAGAAGGGACTTACTATTTTTGATGTTGTGGATGACCTTAAAGAGGGTGACGTTATATTGAAAGGTGCAAATGCCCTGAATTTGCCTCTCAAGCAGGCAGGTATCTACATCGGCGATCCCTTTGGAGGCACCATAGGTGCAGCTCTTCAAGCGGTAGTGGGGAGGCGTGTTAGATTGATACTCCCTGTGGGGATGGAAAAACGTGTTTACGGTGACTTGAATGAGCTATCATTACGCTTAAATGCCCCTGGTACGCAGGGTCCACGATTGCTCCCTGTATCTGGAGAAATATTCACCGAAATTGAAGCAATATCTTTTTTAACTGGAGCAAAGGTAGAACAAGTTGCAGGTGGTGGAGTGAGTGGAGCAGAAGGGTCAATAGGGCTTGCAATTAGTGGAACCCCGGAACAAATGCAATCTGCTGAAAATCTATTAAATTCTGTTATTCATGAGCCATATTTTGAATTTTGAGTGATTAATAAGAAATTATAAACAAAAAATATAAAAGTTTAAATGTCTTTCTATTATTAATAAATTATAACAACCTGGATAAAATAATAAATACTTAATGTGATTATATGGCTGAATTACCTTATAGATTTACAGTGGGTCAAATTAAAGAGGGCCATATTGAGTTTCACCCTGATTTTATTGGTGAGCTAAGTCCTGAAGAATATGTTATAGTCATTCCACTTGAGGATTTCAATATATATCGAAATGAAAATAAAGTAAATGCAGAAATGATATTTGAATTTTTAGATTTAGTTAAAGAAAAGAGTTTATATGAAGTAATGGTTATTATGAAGCGATTAAAAGAAGAATTAGATGATTCAAAGGAAATAAAATTATTCGTTGATTGAATTAGTATAAATACATATTTTTTATTGAAAAATAAATTAATATTTGTATGAATTAAGTTAATTTTAATAAAAACTTGATTGTATTTTAAAAATAATTAGAGCTTATATCAAATAATAATTGATATTTTAATTAGTTTTAAGCTTTGAAATAAGCCAGAGACATTTTTCACTCCATTTACAGTCTCCACATATATCTTCCACGTCGGAATATGTTTTTAGTTTTTTATTTGTAATGTGAAATATTTCATCTACTTCAAAAATGGATCCTGAAAGTATCCCTAATTTTTTAAGCACTTTTACATCCATTGCACTGATTCTTTCATTGGATTCCTTACTTTCATGGCACTTTTCATTTATATTGTATGGACAACAGGTACAGATTGCATCAGTTTCTGCGATTATCTCTATTTTATTTTTAGGAAAATTTTTAATGATTTCAATTATTTCTGCCATATTTTTGCTGAAATCTTTACTGTATCCGTATCCCTGAAATCCTTGCATACATAAAAGGTGATGTGCTCTTATTTTCATTTTATCAAAAATAGTTTAAAAATAAAAAATTAGAATATTTGATATTTATCAGAATATTCTCCAGTTTGCAGCTTCTTTAATGTCTACTTCTTCACCAAAAGCTTTTTTTGGGGTAATAGCTTTGGTTAATGCTGCTGCTCCTCCAATTTTTACTAAATCTCCAATAACAAATGGAAGAACACCCATTGCAAGTAAATTCCATAGAGTTGGTTGTAAACCGTTTAGACTCATCCATGCTCCTAAACCTATTACTCCTGGAACATACAACATGATGAAATTTGCAACAAACATCAGTCCAAGCATAGATGTAAAACTTCTTGCTCTGATATATTTGTCAGTGAAATGGCCGAGGAATAAAGACATAATAATAAACCCAATTAGATATCCTCCACTTGCACATAAAAGTGAAGCTGGGCCTCCACTCATTCCTGCAAACCATGGGACTCCGATTAATCCTATTGCAACATACAGTGCTTGACTAATTCCACCCCAGTATCTGCCAAGGACAATTCCTGCCATTAACACGGCGAAAGTCTGGCCTGTAACTGGTACTGGAGTCCATGGGATAGGTATAACTACTTGGGCTGAGATCCCTGTAATACATGCCATTATTAAAGCTAAAACTGTTTTGTTTACAAATGAGGAGTCATGACGCCATTTAAAGAAGGTGAACCTCTTTTCGAAATAATTATTAGCCATCGATATTTGCATTATTTGCCTCCTGATTAAAGATCATTGCTAAAAATATCTGTAATGATATTTAAGTATATTTTATTATAAAAAATACTGATTAAAAAGCCGTGCATATTCTATATCAAAGTGAATAATACTCCATAACTGAGTATTTTGTTCCCTTTATTGATTAGATTTAGATATTATAAATACTTTGTTAGAATCAGATTTAGTGATGTAAATGAATTCTGATGTTTAAAATAGATTAAAATGTTTTGATTAGCTTTATAAACATTATATTAATTTTATATTAATATATTTGGGCTTAAGTGTTTAATAATTTAATTGTAACTCATTATTTATTATAATATCCTATAAAAACTGATTAATTGCGTGTTATGTTTTTTAATAATTATAATAACCTGAATTGGGAGAAAATATATTAATCATAAGTTTATACAAATCAAAGAAAAGTTATATAAGTTAATATTACAAAAACAAGCATATATGACTAATATTCACTTTTGTTATAATTTGAGAGAATTTAAATTTGGAGGATTCTGAGAATGAATATATATGCGTTGATATCTCTTTTATCCTCCATTTTATGCATTTTTCTCGGCAATTTAATTTATTACCAGAATAAAAAAACCAGATTAAATCAACTAACTGCATTAATGTGTTTTATACTTGCTTATTTATTATTCCTTGAATTTGGGTATAGGCAAGCAGAAACGTATTATGTAGCTAATTTATGGTACATTGCCAGTTTTATATGGACTGTGGCAGCATCACTTATTTTACATATAGTTTTAATTATCACTGGCAGGTTAAACTCTGAAAATAAAATAAAAATTCTCTCTTTACTATACGTGCCTTCTTTAATTATTTCAATATTCTTTATTATATCTAACTTAACATCAGTGAATATTGTGAAAGAGTATTGGGGTTGGACATATTCAATACAACTCGATCCACTGCTTTTTAATTTAAGTAACCTTTGGATAGCGATACTTATAGCTGTATCAATATTTTTAGCTTACCTGCATTACAGAAAATCAAATAATGGGGAAAAGAAGCTGGCTAAATATATCATTTTAGGATTATCTTTTACTTTAATAATTGGTGTATCTTCAGATAATATCCTTCCTTTATTTTCTATTCGGGTTCCAGAATCATTTTATACAGTAGCTGCTTTAGGAATAGCATTATTATGTTATGGAATTGTAAGATATAGACTCCCTCAATTAACTCCTTCTATGGCTGCTGACGAGATAGTTTCTGCAATGTCCAATTTTTCAGTGTTAATAGATAAGGAAAATAGAATTAAAAACGTTAATACTGTAGGATTAAGATTATTGGGTTATGAAAAATCAGAAATTTATGGAAAAGATATGAAAATGATATTTTCTGAGGATTTAAATACTTTTAAAGTATACAAAGCTACAGAAAACAATATATCTAATTTTGAGACGATTATGAAGGCTAAAAATGGAAGATTTATACCTGTTCTCATGTCTATAGCCCCAATTAATTACAGTTCCCAAAAATTAGGAATGTTATGCGTTGGCAGTGATATAACAAAGATCAGGCAGAAGGAATTACACAAAAGCCTATTAACTCAACAAATAATCGAAAGACAGGAAATTTTACTGGAATTATCCCAAAAAGATTTGTCTAACATGCCTGAAGCCCTACAAACGATTACTGGAGCATCTTTAAAAACACTTGATGTCGATCAGGTAAGTATATGGTTGTTTAACCCAGATAAAACAAAGATTATTTGTAAAGATTGTTATAATGGAGAAAGTCATAAACAGGGTTATGTTATAGAATCAAATAGTTATCCTCGTTATTTTGAAGCTATTAAAAAATTTCATAATATAACTGCGGCTAATGCCCAGGGATATTATTATACTTCTGAATTCAACGAGTCTTACTTTAAACCTAACGGTATTTTTTCTGTGATGGATGTCCCCATATGGTTAGAAGGAGAATTAGTAGGGGTACTTTGCCATGAAACTTTCAAAACCAGACACTGGAAATTTGAAGAACAGGACTTTGCGTCTTCACTTGCTCATCTGATATCTTTAGGATTAGAAGCATCTAAACGTAAAAAAGCAGAAGAAAGTCTTAAAGCATCCCTCAAAGAAAAAGAAATTCTTATGAAGGAAATTCATCATCGGGCAAAAAATAATTTAACCATTATATCAAGTCTGTTAAACTTACAATCACGTTATATTAATGATAAAGAAGCGTTAGATGTTTTTAAAGAAAGCCAGAATAGAGCCAGATCAATGGCACTGATCCATGAGAAACTTTACAAGTCCGATGAGTTAAAAGAAATAAATTTTGGTGAATATATCCGAAATTTAACTACAGAATTACTCCATTCTTACCAGACTTCTCCTGGAATCAAACTAAATATGGACATAGGAGATATAGATTTAGATATTAATACTTCAGTTCCTTTAGCTTTGATCGTAAATGAAATTGTAACCAACAGCTTAAAGTATGCATTCCCAGATAAAGAAACAGGCAATATATCAGTAAGTTTTAACAAAAAAGCAGATGAATTACAGCTGATTATAAAAGATAATGGTATAGGGTTCCCTGCTGACTTAGATTTTAAAAATACAAATTCATTGGGTATGCAGCTAGTAACTAGTTTAACAGATCAAATAAAAGGTAGTATTAAGCTGGAGAGAGATGAAGGTACCAAATTTATCATTGATTTTAAAGAGAAGCTGTATAATAATTAAATTTTTATTTTAAATAGAAACCTGAAAAAAAACAAGAAATTCAAACTTACCTCAATAATATTAGTAATTTATATTACTGGGGATTAATTCTTGAGGATAAGGCTCAAAGAACGTTTGATCCATTAAATATTCATTATTAAGGCGAATTATCCATGATTTTAAAATATTTAAACACACAAATAACGGAAAAATGCCATTTCTATATTTTTGAATCTAAGAAGAAAGCTTTCTCATTATGTGTTAGTTCTTTACTATCATAACCCAGAGCATGCATTAAAACATTAATATTAGCTGTATTTTGTGGAGGATCTAAAATACTATCCTAGAAAAATGTTCGGTATTTTGAAATTAAATCCTTAAATGTTTTTTTATCAGAATTACTAACTATTCTTCCAATTTTCTCGTATTTTCTTGATTATAGGCCATTAAAAGCATTTTATTATTTGAATGAAATTTAATAAGCTATTTAAGGCTTTTAGATTCTTTTACCTTTCGAAAATCTGCTAATATATATAGTTTGGTTAAAAAGTTTTCTCTTATTTTAAGATTTCTAAGACGACCCTCATCCTCAATAGCAAGATATGGAAATCTTTCTAAAACTGCATTTCCAAAAAATCCAGCTCTACTTTTTGTTTTTGAATTTCCAAAACCCTGATAAACTTTAACTGCTTTAATTCCGCATGAAGGAGATCTATTCTTTAAAATAAAACCATCAATGTCATCTGTTTCATCCAGATATTCATCGATAAATTTTTTCATTTCATTGGTTATATCAAGTCCAGTCGCTGGCTGATAAAGCCTTAATTTACCTTCAACCTCAATAATTCTTATTGGATCTCGAGGTATTCCAAGACCTATTTCAACTTCGGGGCATACTGGGTAAAAATCAACATGGTCTTCGAGTTTTTCAACAAAATCACTTTTAATTATAAGTCCGTTGTACCTGCAGGCCTCAAAACTTATACATTTACTTACAATTACATTGGATTTTACAAATTTTCTCAGGATATAACATCCATTAATTTTTAGATACAAAATAAAAAATTAAAGTATTTTTAGACGTTTAAAAGGTATATCATATAAGTTAGATATGAAGCAATAGTTACCCATGCTATATATGGTAAAAGGAGTATTCCCGCTGCTTTAGATATCCTGTAAAATATAATTATTGTTGTAAATATCGCTATCCATAAGAAAACTATTTCAATTAGCCCTCCAAGTAGCGACTGTAACCCAAAGAATATAACTGACCATAACACGTTTAAAACAAGCTGTACTGCGAAAATAATGACCGCTATTTTAACATCTCTTCTCCAAAGCCCTTGACGCCATACAAGGAAAAGTGCGATACCCATCAATATAAAAAGAGTTGTCCATACTGGTGCAAATACCCAGTTAGGCGGTGCCCATGTGGGTTTTGCAAGTGTAATATACCATGTGGGTATGGAAGACATGGTGGCAATAGAACCTACAAAACCTGCAATTAAAGGAATTAATATGGATACTATCAATTTCAAAATTTCTGATTTTTTAAGGCTTTCCATTAATTACACCCCTTAAAATCTTAATTATTAATTAATAATTATATTATTTTTAATATTAAATATTTTGCACTGTTTTATTAATGTGTATTTTAAGATGAATACTGGCAAAATAAAATTTAAATTCATCTAAATTTCCTTATTAACAAGAACAGCGGGATAGAGGTGAGTTGAGATATCATGGAGAATATAACAAGGTATACTATGGAAATATCATATAAAATCCCCATAGTTAAGCTGCCTACAAACCAGAATACTCCAAAGACTGTATTGAAAACTCCATATGCAGTCCCACGTCTTTGAACCTGTGACATTCCCGCAATTGCTGCTCTCATTATAGATTCCTGTGCTCCTAGACCTATACCCCACAGGGCAATTCCTATTAAAGCAGAATAAAAACTGCCTAAAAACACAAGAGGTGCAAAAAAAGCGGAAAGAACAGCGACAAGTATCATAATAGAAAGACCTACACGATCAAATAATCGGCCAAAGGCAAGTGCTGCAAGGGCATCCACTCCCATGGCAATAGCATAAAATACTGGGATTAAACTATCGGATGTAATGGCTGAATTTTTAAAATGAAATGCTATAAATGGAAAATCAACAAAACCAATTGCAATTAAGGCTACGGCAGCCATATAAATCCAGTAAATATGATTAAATCCTTTGGCATCAAGTTTTGGAGTTTTAATTTCCAATTCATGCGGGTTTGGATAGAGAAATCGTGACATGACCAGTACACTCAAAGCTAAAACTGCAGGTATTAAGAGCAATGCGAAACTCGTCTGGTAACTACCATTAAAAAATAAAACAAGTGCAATTATGAGTGGGCCTATTATAGCTCCTATTTGGTCCATAGCTTCATGTAGACCAAATCCCCATCCTTGTCCAACTTCTGAACATGCGTGTGAAAGCATCACGTCACGGGCAGGCGTACGAAAAGCTTTCCCCATTCGCTCTGCAATTAAAAGAACGGCAGCAATTTCCCAGCTTCCTGCAAGTGCAAGAAGGGGTACAGCGAGTAAATTTATAGAGTATCCTATGATGGTTATGGTCCAGTATTTACGGGTTCGATCGCTTAGATATCCTGAAATAAGGCGAAAGGCATAACCTATAAATTCTCCAAAACCTGCAACAAATCCAACTACAACTGCATTTGCCCCTAATATTGCAAGATATGGGCCAGTTATACTTCGAGCGCCTTCATATGTCATATCTGCAAGAAGGCTTACTACACCAAGTAAAATAATGAATTTAAGTGCATGGTTTCTTAGATTATTCCTATCTTCAATTGGCATTGGCCTGTTATTCATTGATATTTTATTTTCTACTTTATAAAAATTAACATTAAGACCTAATTTAGTTAGATTTTGTCTGTAAATTTACACAATTTATTTGTATAACTATATGTTGTACTAAGTTTAACCAATTAAAGATAAAAAGCAATTATGAAACTAATAAATCCCATTAAAAGCAGAAAACTAGTAATTAATTTTGAAGAAGTTTTATAGTTCTCATTGGATTTCTTTTTGTCGTATATGTATGAAATGCCTAAAAGTATAAAGAACAGTCCTGATAATGCATATGAAATAATCATAATGCTTCTTATTTAATAAACTATAAAAAGTTAATTGTCTCTTATTTTAAATTGATGGGATATTAGAAATCAGATAATAAATTTTACCATTTAATGCAGCAGTATGAATTCTTAATTACAGGCTCTTTACCGTAATCATGTCCAATTACAAAGTATTCATCAGTAATTGTAATATTTTCCATTTTAGATGCCCTAAATAGTTTCCATCCAGAGGGAATACCTGATTTGCTGCCTCCCTTAACTTGAAAAGCCCTTAAAACTTCATTACCTGTTTTACTTTCTCCGTAACAGTATGGTTCAGCTATACGGGTGCTGTCTTCATAGTTGAACTGGATCATCTGCTTAGACTGTATTGCAGAACAGATCACGTTTTTAATATTACTTTCCATGATATTATTATATCTGGTAAAATATATTATTTTATTGATAATTTTAACTTTTAAAAATAGCAAGTTTAATTAAATATAGAAATTTAGGGAGCATCTATTAACAAAAAAGATTTAGTTTAATACTTATTTTAAAAAATAACAAGTTTAGTTCTCATAAACAGACTTAGCCTTATCATGAATATTTTTCAACCTTTTAAAAAATCCCTTGAAAACAAAGTTTTCGGGGGGTGTGAAAATTTTCAATTTTCACGGTCACAAATCTTCGATTTGTAAACACCAAAAATTCTATGAATTTTTGAGTGGTTGATCAAAATATTCGCAGCTAAAATCAAAGATTTTGACTGCAAAGACTTGTTTTTTCCTGGTCGCGATTCTAAATAACAAATGAAATTATTTAAATAACTTTTAGATTCTCAAGTTTATATTGGATATCTAGAAAAAGTGAGAATTCTGCTTCTTTTGATGTATAAATTGATAAAAAGTTTAATTCTGATAAACAGATTTAGCCTTATCATAAACATTTTTAAGTGTATGCATGTCTACACTGGTATAAATCTGAGTGGTACTCAGGTTTGCATGTCCTAAAAGCTGTTGAATTGCTCTGATATCTACACCATTTTTTAGAAGGTGGGTTGCAAATGAGTGCCTTAAAATGTGGGGAGTTACTTTTTTCTTAATCCCTGCCGCTTTAGCGTGGTCTTTAATCATCATCTGAATATATCTTGGGGTTAAATGATTTCCAGACCGGTTTACAAAAAGAAATGGGCTGTCATCATCTTTTTTATTTATATATTCTTCGATTAATGTTTTTGTCCGGTCATCAAAGAGTACAATTCGGTCCTTTTCCCCTTTACCACGAATTCTTATTGTTCTTTCTCTTAAGTCAACATTATCCGTGTGGAGATATACCAGTTCTGAAACCCTTAGACCTGATGAATAAAGTAAAGCTAAAATCACTTTATTTCTGAGATTTCTAATCATGGCATGTTGAGATAAGTTTTCATCTACCTTGTCAAATGCATGTATCAGGTTTTTCACTTCTTGCTCGTTTAAATGCTTAGGAAGTGATTTAGTTCGCTTAGGCGTTTTAATTTCTTTTAAAATGTGAATACCGCCGAATTCAAAGAACTTTTTCACCACAACGGTTACCAGGTATATGTAGTTCTGTGAAACGTTTTTGTCACGTTTCAGGTGGGTTATATACTTCTTAAATGCCCTTAAAACTCGTCTCTCATCAGTGAGATTTTTTTCAAGCTGTAAAAATTTATAAAAATTAAGAACTATTGATTTATACGTTTTGATGGTATTTCGTGAATAATTTCTTATCTCAAGTTCAATGAGGTAATCCTCTATCATCTCTGGAAAATCATAATCTTCTAAAATAGAGTTTTTCATGTCATAGCCGTGTGCTTCAGAGACAATTTCTCCCCCGTTTCTTCTCACGTGATTAGAATATGGATTCATGGTATCAGCTATGGCATGTTTATTTTATTGAAATTAGATAATAGCGTATTTTGGTTTAGGGGTTATACTACATAAGTTTTACTACATATAACTTCTGTCTACATTCTCATTTGGTCCATATCCTTTGCCATTTCCCATGCTCTGAGAACTGGATAAATCTTTCTGGATGGCGTTTTCAAATGAGTTATATCTTTTAAGAATCTGATCTTCAATTGAAATAGCGTTATTTACGGCAAAGTTCATATGTTTTTCGCTTATAATGTCTGCACCTTCCATTACAGCCACATCACCAGCCATTTTTACAACGCCACCAAGATCTCTTAATCTAAGAGTTAGAGAATCTTTTTGTTCATCAATAACCTTTGCTCTTTTCCTTGCTTCTTCAATTAATATCTCGACAGCTCCCTTTGATGCATGGGGTATTTTACCGTCCATTTCAATTTCTTGAGCTACAAATTGCGCAAGTTTTGCAATATTTTCTTCAGTATCCGGCATTGTTGTCTTCATGAGGATTTCATAGCCTTCTCCCTGTATTCTTGAGCGTAAAGGTGGTAGTATATATGGTATATCCCGTATGTTACATGCACCCACAAAAATAAAATCGCATGGAACGTTTTCAACCTTAACTGAACTTCCAGCGCTTTGTGGATTCCTTCCAATAATTGGGAATACTTTGTCCTGCATTGCACTTAATATGTAACGCTGTAATCTTGCAATATGAACTATTTCGTCTATAAAAAGAACTCCTTCATGAGCTTCATGTATTGCACCGGGTACAACTCGTTCATAGGGTTGTGTTCCTAAATCTGGATGCCCTCCATAAGGATCATGTCTGACATCTCCTAAAAGTTCAGTTTCACTTGCTCCAGTTGCCTGGATAAATAATTTTCTTTTAAGTGGAACTATGACATTTTTTGGTTTTTCATCCACGAGTTCACGCCGTTTTTCAAGAGCATGCTGGTCAAGTATCTTGATTTTGTCCCCGTCTATTCTTTCATAGATCACAACTTCTTCTTTCCCATTTTTAACTCGAGTGGTTGTTACTCTATCCTGGGGGATACTTATGGGGCCACTGTTCATTTCGAACATCCCTAAGAGGTCACCTAAATGTTTTCTTCTTGCGTTGATATGTGAAAATTTGTCTCCCCCGCAGTTGGGGCATATGCTTTGATATGCGCTGTTAAAACTTCCACAATGAATACATCTAAATCCTAGTCTCTCTGCAACTGCATCTGGAACTTCAGAGGGATCTACAACATCTCCTTCTGCCTTTTGCAGATTTATTCTTTCACTTTCCTGTTCTTTACGGGTTTTGAGTTCAACGAAAGGCCTTTCAGGTCTTTCAGGGTTGTGTACAACGGTTATTTCTTCATTAGGTTCGTTTAAATGAAAAGAAATGGCTTGAGCTATCAATGATTTTCCAATCCCTGGAGGCCCGACAAGCAGCAGATTTCTCCTCTGCTTTGCCGCTATTTTTACAAATTTTATAATATCATCGTGCCCGATAACTCTATTTAAGGGGTCTTTTGGTATTAAAATGTCTTTTGTAGTTTCTATATCTCCTAAAAACTCTTTTTTCATGTTAACATACATAATAAATACCCCGAGACTGTAATTTAGGGATGTTTGATCCCAAGCGGCGCTTAAAGTTAATATTTATTAAATAAAAGAATGTCCACCGATAAATCAGTGGAAATAAAGAATTATCTTGTTATAACTTTAATTGGGCTTGGTTTTTTAACCACGTCGCTCATTCTGACCGCTACAACATGTTTAAGTCCTTTTTCTTTTGCAATGTCTATTAATCTCTGGCTTATAACACCGTCAAATACCACTGCATATGTGTTATTTTCGATATTTTTAAGTTCATCATAGAGATTTTCGACCTTAACTTCTTTAAGAATGTTTAAAGCATCATCAAAGATTTCTGCATTTCCAGAACCTTCTAAATCTTTTAAAACATTTCTGAGAACAGTGATTTTATCTTCGGCTTTTTCTTTTTCATTCTCTTCAATCTTTTCAACTTTAACTCCAAGATCGTGATACATTTGTTCAACAGGTACTTTATCTCTTAGAGCCACCATTACTTCCTCTTTCTCTAGATCTTCAACTTCTTTTCCTCTTGGAGCTCTGGTGACGTAATCTACTTCCCCAACCTGTAATAATTCTTTTAGTATAAGTTCCCCGCCCCTGTCTCCATCGACAAATGCGGTTACGGTTTTATTTTTAGTTAATTCAGCAACAGTTTTAGGTACACTTACACCTTCTACTGCTATTGCATTTTTTACCCCATATTTGAGGAGATTTAAGACATCTGCTCTTCCTTCAACTACAAGGATAGCATCTGAAGTAGCTACATTGGGGCCTGCAGGAAGCCTTTCATCACCAAATTCAGTTATTTCATGAATTCTCATGGCTTCTTTTACTTCTTCTATCATTTTAAGGCTTTCTGGAGTTACTTCTTCCATCATGCCTTTGTATAGTTCTTTTGCCCTGTCAACAACTCTCCGTCTTTTAACAGCTCGGACATCTTCAACTTTAGAAACCTGTATATAAGCTTCACAAGGCCCTACACGATTGATGGTTTCAAGCGATGCTGCGAGAATTGCAGTTTCAACTCTATCTAAACTTGATGGGATTACAATTTCTCCTTTTGAGCGTCCTCCTCGTGAGTTAATATTAACTTTAATTCGTCCTATACGTCCTGTTTTTTGTAATTCTCTTAAATCAAGATCATTGCTTAAAAGCCCTTCTGTCTGTCCAAAGATCGCACCGACGACATCTGGCTTTTCTACAATTCCGTTAGCGTTAATTTGAGCGTGAATGAGGTATTTAGTTGTACTTATTTCTTCTCCTTTTCCCATAATGGGCCTCCTGTTATTATTATAATTATAGATACATTTGAATTGATTAAGATCATTAGGGTGGGCTTTCCATATTTTGGCGGAAATCCCCTTGATAATAATTATAGGTAATTACCATAAGGATTTATTTCTAATTCTAATTGTTTCATATGTTTTGGAAGACTTTCTATATCTTTAATATATCTTCGCGTGATTTTTATAATATTTTTTCTAATATTAAGATCAGGATGAGAGCCAAGGCTCTGTATATCTTCTGACAGTTTTTTTGCAAGTATATCTCCCTTTTTATCAAAATCTGTCAGTATAATGACTTTTGAAGATGTATTGGCGGCTATTTCTGCAATTTCAAAGAGTTTAAGACCAGAACCTGAAACTTTGATGATATTACCCGTAATACCTAACTCATTTAAAGCCTCTTCGTCTTTCTTACCCTCGATAAGAATTGGCATTCCTTGTTCTACGCAGGATGATAGCTCTTCAACAATGCGAGATAATCTTCTAAAACTCATGGTAAGCCCTTTTATGAAATGTCTAAATAGTATCTATGAGATTATATAGTCTATCTTATATAAATAATTGAACATTCAAA
>JAEZKE010000125.1 GCA_023436175.1 Methanobacteriota archaeon | reverse complement strand
TCTTCACGAATTAAATGACTTTCACCAGTTCTGAGTGTTTTGGGATCTGTAGGGCATACTTCTGCACAGAAACCACACCTTATACATGCATCTGTATTTATAACAGGATATGTGATACCTTCTCCATTCTCCATATCCTTGTCCTTAGTTCTTACAAGTTTTATAGCAGCTGGAGATGGGCACGCTGCCGTGCATGCACCGCATGCAATGCATAATTCTCTTACAACTTCAGGAAAATCTCTAAACCTATCAGGTGCTTCTACTATTTCCCTGTTTGTTGCAGCACCTGCAAAGTTCTCAAGCCACCCTTTTCTTGCGAATTCATATAAGTACCATATTACTGAAGACATAAAACACCATCTTTGCGATTATTTTATTGAATAAATTAACATACTTACTTTAAATTAATTGATTTAACATTGTATATACCATCAAACTCTGTAACTTTACCTGAGTCTTCATCTATTACTGTAACTCTTTCTGTACATGCAATACATGGATCAACACTTGCATAGGTTGCAACAGCATCTGCAACTGTAGCAACATCATTAAGCATGTATCTAGCGCATGCATCAATGTTCATTATACTGGGGGTCCTTATGGAAATGTTCTTTATTAAATTACCATTTGTTTCTATCATGTATGCTACTTCGCCCCTTGGAGCTTCATTCCTGTTATCAGCGTACCCTGCAGGTATATCTATTTTTTTTCTTATTTTACCTTCAGGAAGATTTTCTATAGCCAGCCTAATAAGTCGTATTGATTCTGTAACCTCATCGAAACGATTCATGTTTCTTGCGAAATTATCTCCTTCATCACGCCAAACTACCTTAAAATCTAGATGGTCCTTGTACACAGGTTTTTCTGATCTCCAATCAACTTTTATAGATGATGCTCTGCCAATTGGTCCTACTGTTCTTGCTTTAAGTGAATCTTCTTTAGATATCACTCCTACATCTCTAGATCTAAGACCTAATAAAGGACCATGCTCAAACATTTGAGGATATTTGGCATATTGTGACTCAAACTTATCTAAAATATCTAAAATACTCTTTAGATGTACTTCTTTAACATCTAACCTTACTCCACCAACTACATTCCATGCCATATGGACTCGATTACCCGCTAAAAGTTCAATAGCATCCATAATCAGTTCTCTCATGGACAGCATGTACATAAATAAAGTTTCATGTTCAATTGTATTGAAATAGGTTGAATTTGCCAGTAAATGGCTTTGTATTCTGTCCAGTTCATTGGCAATGACCCTTAAAAATTGAGCACGCAGTGGCGGTTCTTCACCAGCTATTTTCTCAAATGTTTCAGTAAATGTCATTGTATGTACATATGAACATATTCCGCAAACTCTTTCTGATAAATAGACACATTTCTGCCAGGTTTTTCCTTCCATTACCTTTTCAATACCTCTGTATACATAACCATAGTCTATTTCAGCACCTATAACTCTCTCTCCACGTGTATGTAATTTTAAACGTAAAGGTTCTTTAAGGGCAGGATGAAGTGGTCCTATAGGAACTATCATTTATTTTGCCTCCCTTTAGCAGCTATTGCATCTGGACCAACGGCTAAAAGAGCCTGTAATATTTCTGTTGGTCTTGGTGGGCATCCTGGAACTGATGCGTCCACTGGAATAAATTCGTGAAGAGGAGGGTATATTGCACTACCTTCCTGATTATAAACGTTTCCTGAAAGTGGGCATGCTCCAATTGCAACCACTATTTTAGGATTTGGAGCTTTAGCATAAAGTCTTTGTAGATTTTCTTTCCATTGCTCTGCTACTGGCCCTGTAACTAAAATTACATCAGCCTCTCTTGGATTATTGTGGAAATAAATTCCATACTGTTCTAAATCATAACGAGGAGATAAAAGGGCAACTACTTCAATATCACACCCATTACATCCCCCAGTATTTATAAGACATGCGTGAATAGAGCTTTTCCTTATGATATCTTTAAGTGCATCTAACATTTCTTTACCTCATAAGATATTCAATCAATTCTTTTTTACCATCAGCAATGGCATCTTCATAAGATTTACCGTTTACAACTTCTTTTGCAATTTTGTCTTTTATTGCATCCGCATCTTCCTTAGATATAATTTCCATTATATCAGAAAGCCAGCAAATTTGCAGGTCAGAATGTATTTTATCAAGGATACATATATATTTAGACGATTCAAAGCGCGGTTGCAATGCTTCAAGGCTTGACATATCCAACCGTCTCATTAAAATCTTTTCTAACTCTTTGGGAGTGATGCCCAATTCCTTTGAAAATGGCTTTATTATATCTTCCTGCCATCTGTAACTGTTTAATATTCTTCTTTTCATCAGTTCCATTAATGATTCACTTTTTTCTCTCAAATCAGTATTCATAAAAGAACCATCCCTACAAGCCAAATAAGGCCAGATACTACAAATCCAATTGCTAATTCATATCTTCCATATCCTGGTCTCATTCCAAGTACAGTAGCCACAAAGAACAGACCTACTGTAATTGAAATGTACTCCGGAATCAGCATGATGAATTGACTATTTAAGAACAATATCCAACCAATAATTGAAATTACAAGGGCCACCAAATCAATATTTTTACTTACAAAAGGTTCAGTATACTTTTTATAACTAAGTAAAAGCCCTACAATCATTCCAATTATAAATGAAAGTACATATACAAGATAAATTATTAAATCCATGATATCACCAGTCAGGCAGGTCTATAAAGGTATATAAATGATAATATAAACAATACAAGAGCTACAATAAAGGCTCCTTTTTCAAGAGATTCTGAAATATGAACAAACTTATTTCTATTTTGATATAATAGAAGAAATGCCAAAAAGATCACAGCAATTGTTAAAGGTGCTACAATGATCCACTGTTTAAATATGGCAAGTGCACTCATTATTATAGCTCCTACTCCAACAAGAGCCATCAATACAAGTGTATCCTGTTCTTTAATCATTTTTTTTATTCTCCTATGAAGATATTTTCTTTTTAATTAAATTACATTTATGAGTAATATTGAACCTATAATTCCAATTGCTGCAAATATTATCTGCAGTACTACGGAGTGGTTAGGGTTTAAAAGTGGTGTGGTAGCACTTATAAATGCTATTCCCACTGTCATGCCAACCATTCCTATCAGGAGCCAAAGAGGACTCAATGCCCCAATGAATACTGTTAAAAATACCCACAGTAGCATATACCACATTAAAGATTCAGATATCATAAGATATCCCCTTAGTAATCCATAGTGCTCTGTTTCGTATCCTGATACTATGTCTTTTCCTTTTGTTATTGAAAATGGTGTATACTGTGCTTTTGATATTATAAGTACAAAGAACATTGCCGCAGCTAAGGGTATGCTGTAAAGTAAAGGTCCGTGAACAGCCTGATAATTTATTATATCTGCAATTCCCATAGATCCTGTTTTAAGATAAATGATTACAAGAACAGAGAAAAGAGGTACTTCTGCTGCTGCTGAATATACTGCCCTAACGCAGCTTAATTTACCATATGGTGAACCTGAAGAAGATCCTGCATTATGTTCTACAATTTTATGAAGTGCATATACTGCAAATATGATTAAAAGCGATCCTTGAACCACTGGCCCTACTATTACAGCTGTTATCCATATAACCATCATAATACTTGCTATTCCAAGATAGAAAGGCATTGCAGCCGTTTTAGTAAAGGAAGACTCTTTAATATAAAATTTAAGTAAATGTAAAAGATACTGGATTATTGGTGGTCCTGGTCTAGTCTGTACTCTTGCTACCACTTTTCTATATAATCCTAAGAGCAAGCTTCCGATTAAGAATGCAATAAGAACATTTAGTAGGATATTTGCCATTAAATTCATCTGATCACCGATTTAGATTATTAATATCCGATGAAGGGTTCTTTCCTTCTATCTTCTTTTTCTTCTTCTCTGGCCTTTGCCATAATTATTAATCCAAATGAAAGTACACCCAATGGGATAAATACGATTGAAATTCCATAGATTACCCAATCTGCAGGATTAAATATCAATGCATATATTATGCTTACTACGGAAATTATTAATACTATTGAGCTTATTATACTCAGTTTATCCATTATTTCACCTGATAATTCTTTTAAAATGGTTTGTTGATAATCAGCAATATTTCAATTGCTCTTATAATTACAAGTAATGAACTTAAATGTATTATAACTAAAAACGGTGAACCGGGGGTTCTAAACATTTCAGCTTTTGTTGCATAAAATGGAGCTATACCAGTTTCACCAGCGATACCCATTAAGAGCAGTACTGAGGCAAATTGTACCATTGGTGTTACTAAGCTTAAATGAGAAAGTTCTATTAAACTTAAGGTACCTGTTGCAGCAAGAACTGTTGCTGCGCCCCCAAATAAAGGAAGAGACGCGATCATGGCAATTATACCGTACTGGAATGCGGAATCTAAAACATCCACCATTTTTACAGCCCCAACCAAACCTATGTTTACTATACCAATTAATGCAACGAATAATGTAAAATTAAAAAGATCTCCTGTTATCATGGCTCCCGCAGTTGCAAGACCACATATTAATGCAAGAAATCTCCTTACTTTAAACTCATTCTTATCTACTTTCACTTCCCTATCTTCAAGAGAACCAAATCTGGCTTCTACCTGAGTTTCTGTATTACTTACAGCTATAAGAAATGTAAATAGGAGTGCTCCACCAAATAGGAACAGATTAAATGGGGTAAAGTAAAGTACAATATCTCCTAAAGGTATGTAACCAAATAATTGCCCACCTAATGTTGCTATATCCATTTTTATTTGCTCCGAATCATTTTAAGTATGAATCATAATTATTTTTCTCTTTTAAACTCTTCTCTACCCAAAACACCTATAAGTCCAACTTTAGACGCTACCTTTATCAGCACTCCAAATGCTGAAAGGAATAAAGCGAGCAACCAGTATTGAGGGGTAACAAAGAACATGAGGAAACCAATTAGCCACAATACCCATGCTACACCAGATATTCCTGCAACTCCTTCCCAAAGAGCTGAAGGAACTCCTCTAATTGTTCTAGAAAGGACGTAGAATAATATTCCCACTCCTGCAACAGCACCTCCTGTAAATCCACTCAGGAAGGCCCCGTAAGCTACAAGTATTATTGCAAAGAAAGTCGGTGCAGTCTCTAAGATTTCCATGTCCAGTGAAAGTGGAAGTGGAATCAAACTAACATTTTTTCCTGTCTTTTTCATCTCTCTGCTCATAAGAACTTCAGAAATTGCAAGAATTTCAGCAAGTTCAACTACCAGCCCTGGAAGTACAAGTGCTTCAGCTAAATCAGTTGCAACTGCTGCAACTATAATCAACATTGCAAATCCTATGATGTCTGTGAGTATCAGTGCAGTTAAATCACCTTTTTTAAAGGCTATTCCTAACAGACCTATAAAACCTGTTAATAACCCAACCATTATCGCAGGCATATAAAGTGAAACTACTACAGGGGAAACAATATTTGGAACTAAAATTTCAGCACCAGTCATTCTTCTTCCCTCCTCATTGTAAATTGAAGTGCTATAAATGAAGCAACTACAAATGCCATCATCAAGATACTGGACTCAAGAATTGTATCGAAACCCCTTGAGTAGTACAGAATTTCATCTATTAATCCACCAGGAGATGAATAAATTGAAGTACCATAATATAAGGTTGTGTTTTTTACTGATATCGCCATTGGAGACAGATAACCTGTTACTTTACCTGCATTAACTGAATATTGAGGATACTGAGATTTGATAATACCAGGTTCCAGCAGGAAGTTACCATTAAGACCAAAATCAGCGATTACAGAACCGCCACGGTCATAAGGTGCTAAAGGATCACCTGAATTAATCTGAATCTGTGGTTCTGGTCTTGGATAAATTTGGTGATCATTTAATGCAAAGGGCACTACAAAACCTGTTATAAGCACGATCCCAAGCACTAAGGAGAAAAGCCTTGGAATATTATCAGGGTTTGCTAAATCATTTAAAAGCCTCCCTATACTTCTCATACCTTTGCCCCCATCTCCTCAAGTCTTACGATTGCCCTCAAAAGGATCATAGTCATTATAACAGTTGCTGCAACGAAAGTAAGAAGAGCTATAGTATGATTGTAAGTTAAGAATATCATTGAAACCCCTACTGCAGCTACCTCTGTGTTTAATGTCCTTACTATAGGATCTTTAACTCCAGGGCCAATAACAGTTCCAATACTACCCAATATTACAAGTGCACAGCCTGTATAAAACCATATGTAAATATCAAGCAATGTTCGATTCCTCCTGGGCTTTCAGTTTTTTTCGTCTTACATCATTGAGTTTTATAATACCAATTAAAAGGATAACTGTTGAAATTGGATCGAATAATGCAACAGCTACTGCAACATCTAAGTATTTTGCTGCCACTATCATTCCTATAAAACCTCCCTGAAGCAGAGTAAACATTATCACTTTATCAACAGGCTTTGGGAGTAGTATTATACCAGCTGTTCCAATTAAAGCTACTGCAGCTGATACTGTTGATATATTTATGAAATCTAAGATAGCCATTATTCCACCGATTTTAAATTATTTTTATTTAACAGTAATTTCCTCTTGTATTCTTCCAATTGAGTATGCAATTGCATTTGAACCTATTGTAGAAGCTACAAAATAAGTTATTGCAATTATAGCTCCAAAGGGAGTCTGTATGTAAAGGGCAATAAGTGCAGATATACCAAAACTCATTGCATTTAGATAGAGCATTCTTTCACTTCTATCTCGAGCAATTAGGGTTCTAAAGGCCATAATTACAATTATAATCCCTACAATCTCGATTAGCATCTTTACCTACCTTTTTAATGTATTGTAATTTATTCATTTATCAATTTAAGTTTTAGTTTTAAGTTAAATCTGTGTATCTTCCCATTTTTTTAGCAATTTTACCAAGTAATTTAGATGCTCTTGGGTGATCTAATCCTTGTATTGTAACAATTGCAAGCAACATACCTACAATAAATTGCTCTGGAGGAATACCAATAAATGAAGCTAAAGCTATTATAATCATTATACTGAGTGCGCCAGTTGTACCTGCATAACCTGGGTCTGCACAGAGTCTGTTACCAATAAAGACAAGTAAAGCAGCTATAAATCCGCCAGCAGGAATACCAATTGTATAACAGGCTATAGCACTTAATAATGTACCTGCTGATGCATCAGGAGAGCATACAATGTTTCCCTGGAAGAACCCACCAGATAGATCTCCGCCTCTTTTTTTCACATCTCTTCCAATAACATCCGCACCCTTGACACCTGGTTTCTCAGGAAGACCCATCCATGTGTCTATAAGTACGAAGTTAAACCAGCAAAGAACTGCTGCAATTATGATTCCTATTATTTCATTCACCAGATTCACCCCCAATCATGTTATTATGTCTTGGGAGAATTTTTTCAAGTAAGTATTTAGAAATTAATGCGGACAATACACCTACAACGATTCCAACTATTATTCCATTCCATCCAAGTTCGAAAACCATTGCAGATAGCCCCAGCGCAATTATGATAGTTGGAAAAATTATACTTATTGTCCAGGAATCCCTCATTGGTCTTTCAGGAAGTAAAGGAAGTCTAAGTATAAATCCTACAATAATTGCAGATATCACTGCAAGAACATAACTTAACACTGTTACAATATCAACATGAATAATCATGATAAAAAGATGATCAACTAAATATATAAATGTTTTCACTTTCAGTCCTTCCCATTTTTATTATAGCGTATGATGGCAATAATTTCTATCATATCTATCCATATAATCCTTAAATTTACCAATCATTATTATTACAACTTATGTATTATTTATAGAACTTATTAATAGTTTTAAGCTACATATTATTGGTAAATCGCTTAATAAAACCATTTTATTGCTTTTGGTGAATTTTTGTTTCTTGTTCGTCATACCGGAACAAGGAAACATAGTTCCGACAAACCAAGTTATGTTTTTATCCCATATAAATGTTTTTGAAATAATCCTCAAAAATAATGAAAAATTGAGATGTTTTTGCATTATATCCCTTTTTAAGTATTAAATATCTTAATAAAACCATATTACACTTTTAAATTAGCATAAATTAGTTATACACACATATTTTTTATAGATCATTCATGATATCTCAGGGTTTTTCAGAATTTATATGTTATCATCAATTATCATGCATTATTAGAGCAAAAATCTATGCAGGTTTCACATAAGCTACACTTTCGGACATTTTATCTCTATTTTCTCATCTTCAACTATGAGAACTTCCTTGGGCAAACATCTGCACATTTTAATCATTTATTATTTAAAAATTTTGATACAATCTATAACAAATTATCATAGTTTTAAAATGGTCGTCTATTGTTGTTTATCTTAAAAATATCTCAATATTCCCTTTTTAATATATCAATTTAATTTATATATACATAAATAGAAAAAGGTATTATGTAAATCAGAATATATTAAACAAAGATAACTATCAAAATAAATAAAATAATAATATTCTACAAATACAATCTAATTTAAGGAAATAATTTTTAAATATGCAATTTTATAAATTGAATCTAACATACATAAAGAAGGAAGTTTATATATGAGTAAATTTAACCTTGATAAATCGTTGTCAATCATTTTAATCATTGCACTTATCGTTGTAGCTGCTGCAGTTGTCCACATTGCTGTTTTTCCACAGCCTGGAGAAAAATTTACCGAATTTTATATTTTAGGACAAAATGGAAAGGCAGCCGATTATCCAACTAATTTAACTGAGGGTAAAAGCGGAAATTTAACTATTGGTATTGTAAATCATGAATACACAAATATTACATACCAGTTAATGGTTAAAATCAATCGAACTGTTTTAAAAAATGAAAATATTACTCTTAAAAACGACGAAAAGAAAGAAATTCCATTTAAATTACACGTTCCTCAAGGAAAAAATCAGAAAGTGGAATTCTTATTGTACAAATTACCAGATACTCAAAACGTGTATCGTTCACTTTATATGTATGTGAATACAGCTTGAACTTATTCAAGCCTTTAATATTTTAGAGGAATCACCATGAAAAATAAAAAAGTCATAGTTACAGGCGGTCTCGGATTTATTGGATCCCATCTTGTTGAAAAGCTGAGTGAAAATAATCTGGTGGTTATCATTGATGATCAGTCAACTGGAAAAGTAGAAAATATAGAACATCTTAATCTTTCTAAAATTGATACAACACTCGGAGATATGACTTCAATTAATTTAAATGAGCTTTTTGACGGAGTAGATTATGTTTTCCATGAAGCAGCTGTAACCAGTGTTCAAAAAAGTGTAGAGGACCCACTTTATTCAAACGAAGTTAATATCACAGGAACCTTAAAAGTTCTTGAAGCTGCAAAGAATACCGACGTTAAAAAAGTAGTAGTTGCCTCTTCATCAGCTGTTTATGGAGAAACAGAAGCATTACCACTTAATGAAGATAATCCCATTAACCCATTATCACCATATGCGGTTGGTAAAGCTACAGGAGAGTTATATTGCAATGTATTTTCTGAAATATATGGGCTGCCAACTGTTTCCCTTAGATATTTCAATGTTTTTGGGCCAAGACAGGATCCTAATTCACAGTATGCAGCTGTAATACCTATTTTTATTGATAAAATACTTAAAAATGAAAGTCCTGTTATATACGGGGATGGAGAACAAAGCAGAGATTTTGTTTCAGTAAAACACATAGTAGCTGCCAACATCATGGCAGCAAAATCAAAATTAACCGGTGCGTTCAACATTGGCCTTGGAAAAAGCACTACCATCAACCAGCTGCTTGAGATGATAAATGAGATTATTGGAAAGGACATAAAGCCAGTATATGAAAAAGAACGCCCAGGAGATATAAAATATTCATTATCAGACATATCTAAAGCTAAATCATTAGGATATAATCCAAAAACTGATTTTAAGGAAGAACTGGAAGAAACTGTGGAGTGGTTTAAAAAAATTCTAACTTAAGATAATTATTTAACTTTATTTTTTTAATAAAAATATAAAAAACTATTTTTTTTAACTTAAATTCGTCATTAGTGTTCTCAAACTTATAAACAAGAAAATATACCATTATTACTTAACTTATTATCTATATTCTGATTTTTATTGTAAATTAAACCTCTAAATTATAAATAGAAATATATTTATTGTAAGTAAGTAATATATTACAATAATACTATAATATTCAAACAATAGTGGGTAATGATCAATATTTTTCAATTTAATGATAGTTTATATTTAATTACATCCTATTAACTCCATAATCATAATTTAAACTAATAATAGCCATTATTTTAAGCTTTACACATGTTATACTTAGGTTAATAGAATAAAATTTAATTTAAATGTCATAGGGCGAATAATGAATGAGTAGAGTTCGTATAATAGCAAAAAATACCGGTGCTTTGCTATTATCCCAAATTGTAAGTTATATATTCACATTTTTCATAACAATGTACGCTGCAAGATACTTTGGGGCCAATATATTTGGCATATGGTCTATTGCACTTTCTATTACTGGAATTATGGGTATTATAGTAGATTTAGGCATGAGCACACTTATGGTAAGAGAAGTTTCCAGGAATCTATCTGCTAGAGATAAATACCTCACCAATATTCTTGTTATAAAAGTTATCCTATCTATTTTAACATTTGGACTGATAATGATCATTACCAACATAATTGGATATACAGAAATCGTTAAAAATGTCATTTATATCCTCACAGTATCAGTGATAGTAGGATCATTTGCGGGTATTTTAGGTGCTATTTTCCAGGTAAATGAGAAAATGGAATATATATCATTGAGTACTATATTGAGCTCTATTATAATGCTTTTAGGCACTGGAATTATGATATATTATAATTTAGGCATTATTTTTTTCGCCTTTCTTAATGTAATTTCTGCTGCGTTAGTTTCGGCTTATATTATTATAAAATATGTACAAAAATTTCCATTACCTGAACTTAAAATTGATTTTTCTTTTTGGAAGCTAACAATAAAAGAATCCTGGCCATTTGGTGTAACTGCCCTCAGTGGAATGCTGTACAATTATATTGATTCTGTGATGCTCTCAATAGCACAGGGAGCGGAAGTAGTTGGATGGTACAGCGCTGCATATCGGTTAATGTTAATACTGCTGTTTATACCAAATGCGGTTAATATGGCTATTTTTCCAGTTATGTCACAATTTTATACTTCCTCAAAGGATTCTCTCAAACTGATGAATGAAAAATATTTCAAATATATGATTATACTTGGAGTTCCAGCAGGGGTAGGAATAACGATTCTATCAGATAAAATTATATTAATGATATTTGGCTCAGGATACACACAATCAATAATTGCTTTACAAATATTGATATGGACAATTATACTAACTTTTGCAGGGGCCCCATTTGTACAGTTATTACAATCTATAAATAAACAGTTCATTATAACTAAAATATCCGTAATGTCTGCAGCAATAAATATAGCATTAAATTTATTTTTAATACCATCCTTTAGTTATATTGGAGCCAGTTTTTCAACGCTTATAGCTGCTATAATTTCAACAGGGTATATTTTTTTGGTTACTTATAAAATTGGGTATGGAATCCATTATAAAACAGTTATAAATGATCTATCTAAGGTATTATTTGCTACTTTAATTATGAGTATATTTATTTTCTATTTTAAGGATTTAAATCTATTTTTATTATGTATTATGGCTACTTTACTGTATTTTATCATTATTTATATAATTGGATGCATCGATGAAGTTGATATAATGTTAATAAAACAAATAAGAAGATGAATATATTACAAATAAGTAATATAATATTATACGGTGTTTTTACCAAAATAATCTTCAAATAATTGAAAAAATCCTTAAAAAAGGATAATCATGGAGTTAAATAATCCAAAATATTGACTATCAAAGAGGTATTTTAATGGAAAGTAACGAAATATTCCGGGATACTAAAAACTGGTATTTATCTATAGAGCCATGTGCCTCCTTAAAATCAATTAATTTTGTTACTCGTCATGCTGGAAATAGAATATTGGATTTAGGATGTGCTACAGGAGGTTATTGCAGTAGCTTAAACCATCTTGGATTTAAATGTACAGGTGCAGATATAAATTCCAAATATGTTGAAAAAGCACGAGAAAATGGCATAGAAGCATATACAATGGAAGGTAACAATTTAGAGTTTCCAGATAATTCTTTTGATACTGTTTTATTGTTTGAAATTTTAGAACACGTGGATAAACCCCATGAAATTTTAAAGGAATCAAAAAGAGTGGCAAAGAAGAATATACTTATAAGCGTGCCAAACTGTACCCAGTTTTTTGAACTTAAATCATCAGGATTAACCTACGAACATATTTTAGAAAAGGATCATGTTAATTTTTTCACAAAAAAAGACTTAGAAAGCCTAATTTCAAAAGAATTTAAGACATTTAAAGTTATAGAAGATGATCCTATTAATTTAAATCAATTATGGTTAATTACAGGTTTACCCCTCTGGGTACGATTACCGATTAATTTTTTTAACAAATTAAAATTCATTAAATCTTCCTTATATTATCGTCTGTATGCAGTAGCTGAAATATGATATCATATACTTGATAGATTAGATGATTTCGCTTAAAAATGTAAAAAAACAAGAAATATGAGTTAAAAATTGCTTAGTTTAGATAGTAAAGTTATATCAGTTATTTGAGGTCCCAAATGAGCCCGATGGTTTCTATAATTGTCCTGAACTGGAACGGCTGGAAAGACACTATAGAATGTCTTGAATCTATTTATCAAATTAATTATTCCAATTATGATATCATAGTGGTAGATAACAATTCTATTGATAGTTCTATAGAAAAAATAAAGGAGTACTGTAAAGGGAAAATTGAGGTTAAATCCAAATATATTAAATACCATTCATTAAATAAACCTATTAAAATCTTTGAATACACAGAAAAAGAAATTAAAACATTTAAAAATAGAACAAATAGCTGTAATTTACCTCCCTATAAAAAAATAACTATAATTAAAAATAACAAAAATTATGGTTTTGCTGGAGGAAACAACGTTGGAATAAAGTTCGCATTGAATACTGATCCATCATATGTACTAATTCTCAATAATGATACTATAGTAAACCCTGATTTTCTTACAGAACTAATAAAAACAGCCCAAAATTATGAAAAAGTAGGGAGCATCCAGTCGCTGCTTCTAAAACCTGATGGAAAATTCATAGATTCTTTAGGTCAAGAAATTCATATTTGGAGTGCAATGGATAAAGGAATCAATTCGAGATATAATCCTCTTAAAAAGGATAAAGAAATATTTGGAGCCTGTGCTGCTGCAGCTATTTACCCAAATGAAGTTTTAAAAAATATTGGATTATTTGACGAAGATTTTTTTGTGATATTTGAAGATGTGGATCTTTCATGGAGAATCAGGTTAAATGGTTTTAAATCTATTTTAGCAGTAAATTCCATTGTTTATCACAAAAGAGGCATTTCAGAAGACATAAATCAGCATGAAATATCTGATCTAATGAAATATCATTATAATAAGAATTTGCTAATTACAATGCTGAAATATTATCCTCTATCATACGTTTTTGGAAGTAATAATTTGAATAAATCCATATTCTACATAAAAAAAGCTATAAACTATTCATTAAAATCTAATAAAGTATTAGAGCTTATAAAGATTGTTTTAAACATCATAAAGATTAGAATTAAAATGTATAATCACCCGCTATTACATAAAATACAAAAAGAATGGATTAAGCAATGAGTTTATCTATTCGAAGGTTATACTATGAAAAAAACAAAAAATAAGGTTGCTATAATTATTTTAAACTGGAATGGTTCTGAAGATACTATAGAATGTTTAGAATCAATTTACCAGATTAATTATCTCAATTACAATGTCCTAATAGTGGATAATAATTCCCATGATAATTCTATAGAGAAAATAAAAAGATATTGTAAAGGAGAAATAGAAGTAAAATCTAATTTTTTCCAGTACACTACATCCAATAAACCTCTAAAAATATATGAATACAGTGAAAATGAATTTGAAACTGCACAAAAAGATCAAAAAGAGATTTCTAATCTATTACCAAATAAGAAGATTATTTTAGTAAAGAATAATGAAAATTATGGTTTTGCAGGTGGGAATAACATTGGGATTAAATATGCAATGGATATCCTTAAATCTAATTATATTCTTTTACTAAACAATGATACAGTCGTGGACCCTGATTTCCTCACAGAATTAATAAAAGTAGCCGAAAAAGATGAAAAAATAGGCTTTGTAGGACCAAAAACATATTTCTATGACAGGAAAGAAGTTATACAGGCAGCAGGTGGAGGAAAAATAGATTTTAAACAAATTATTGCAATTGAAATTGGTTTAAATCAGGAAGACGATGGAAAATATGATCAAAACTGCGAATTAGATTATATCACAGGTTCCTGCATACTCTGTAAAAGAGAAGTGCTTGATAAAATTGGGATGTTAAATATAAATTATTTTATGTACTGGGAAGATGTTGACTGGTGCTTTAGAGGGAGAAAATTAGGATATAAATCAGTTTATGCGTTTAAGTCAAAAATTTGGCACAAGGTAAGCGTTTCGAGTTCAAATTATCTTAAAAATTACTATTGTACTCGAAACAGGATTTATTTTATGCAGCAAAATATTAATAAGCACAGTTACTTTAAATTTTTGCCATATTTTCTTGTATTTATATTTTTACCACAAATAATCTCTTATATACTCAATCGAGATTTAAGGGGAGGGTTTAATCCATATTTAAAAGGATTTATCAGCGGCTTTAAATTACATAGTACTCCAATCAGGGCCAATAAGAAGTGTGATTTAAAGAAAGATGATGTTAATTATGGTAATGATCAGCTGAAAAACCTTGATTAATGCTTCACAAGCTGATAAATATCTTAAAATTAAATTTAAAGTTTTAAACTCAAAAATATAGGATATACAGACTACTCCAAAACAGAGAGTTTACAGAAAGTAAAATTAACATTGCATCATGAGGGATAATAATGAAAGAAACATTAAAAATCGCTATTTTTCATAATTTACCTTCAGGAGGAGCTAAAAGAGCATTATATGATCATGTTAACTATTTAGTTTCTCAGGGGCATGAAATTGATGTTTTTGTTCCTGAAACTGCAAATGAAACATTCTTACCCCTTGCGGAAATGGTAAATGAATTCAAAGTATTTCCTGTAAAAACTGGTTCTTTAAAGTCATGGGTTTATTCTAAACTTAACCCTAAAACTCCAAATACTGAGTTGATATCAATTAAAGATCTCGAATCCTCACAAAAAGATATTGCCACTTCCATTAACGATAGAAGTTACGATGTAGTTTTAAGTGAACAGGATCGATTTACAATGTCCCCATTTATTCTTAAATACATCAAAATACCCGCTGTTTACTACTGTCAACAACCACTGCGAAATGATAAAATCCTTGAAGAAATTTCAAATGACACCCTAAAACATTCTAATTTCATTAAAAAAGCGTTCAATCAGCACAATTTAAATAATACTTTCAAGATTGACAGCATAAATGCTAAACACGCAGGTTATATTCTATCAAATTCCTATTTTTCAAGGGAATCTATTTTAAGAACATACGGATTGAACTCGTTTGTTTCATATCTTGGGATTGATACAGATATGTTCAAACCATTAAATATGCCCTCTGAAGATTTCGTGCTGTCTGTAGGCTCATGTACTCCCACTAAAGGCTATGACTTTACAATACGATCTTTAGCCTTAATAAAAGAAAAAATACGTCCAAAATTCATTATAGTATCCAACCATTCTCCTGTAGAATGGAAAAATTACATAGAAAATCTTGCAAATAAGTTAGAAGTTAAATTAACAATTTTAGACTTAGTAAATGACAAAGAATTAACAAAATTATATAATAAAGCAAAAATAATTATTTATGCACCGTATCTTGAACCTTTTGGGTTAATTCCAATTGAATCCATGAGTTGCGGGACCCCTGTTGTTGCTGTTAAAGAGGGAGGCGTAAGAGAAACTTTATCAAATGATGAAACAGGATTGCTAGTTGACAGAGACGAAACACTATTTGCACAGGCTATTGTTGCACTTTTAACAGATTCTGAAAAAAGACGTGAAATGTCAAAAAATGCTATAAGCACAGTCCAAAAATTTTGGACTGTTAAACACGCTGGAAAAAGATTATTAGATCATTTAAACCGTGCTATAGATATTCATATATCATCTGAAAACTAACAAAACTTATTTAAGTAATTATTGGCCATTAAATCACGTGAAATCCATTAAATGAGTTATGCAATCCTTTTAAATTACAAATAACCTTTTTTTAAAGGATATAATATCAAAAATAAACACAAACATTAGGGCATAATATTCTACTAATTATTTATGATATAAAGTACATACTAACTAATAGTATATTCTTTCAATGCTAAAGAGATGGCAGTATGATTAATAAAAGCGCAAAAAAACTAATACTTAAAAATAGGATCACCTATACAATTTCAAATATTTTTAATTCATTATATAAATTTTTAAGTAATTTTAAATTATTTTTAGCAGCTTTAACAGGTTATATACCTTCTCACATGATAAGAAATATGTTATATAGAAAATTTTTCAAAGTTAAAATTCCCAAAGATTCTATAATTTACTGGAAATGCCTATTTTTTGAACCTGTAAAAGTAGACATTGGACATAATTCAATAATAGGGAACAACGCATTTTTAGACGGCCGCTATGGATTATATATTGGTAACAATGTTAACATTTCTGCAGAAGTTCGAATATTTACAGTAGAACATGATATAGAAGATTCTAATTTTGGAAGCCTTGGAAATCCCGTTTTTATTGAAGATTGGGCTTATATAGGCACTAGAGTTACAATACTTCCTGGAGTAAAAATTGGGAAAGGTGCGGTAATCGCATCTGGAGCTGTGGTGACAAAAGATGTTGAACCCTGGACAATGGTCGGTGGTGTTCCTGCAAAATTCATAAAAAATAGACCTCAAGTCAAATATACATTAGATACGTCTAAAAAGATGTTTTTCCAGTAAAAAGTTAGGATATGATAAATATGAGCCCCAAAGTTGCTGTAATAATCCTAAACTGGAATGGTTCTGAAGATACCATAGAATGCCTTGAATCCTTACGTCAAATTACATATCCTAATTATAATATACTTGTTGTTGACAATGCATCATCTGATAATTCTATAGAAAAAATAAGATTGTATTGTAAAGGTAAAATTGAAGTCAAATCTGATTTTTTTAAATATTCAAAAAGGAATAAACCACTTAAAATTGTTGAACACACAAAAGAAGAATTTGAAAAAATTAATTTTACAGGCATTGTGCTGATTAAAAACGGGAAAAACTATGGATTTGCAGAAGGAAACAATATTGGGATAAGATATGTGTTAAATAATTTAAATTCAGACTATATTTTGCTTTTAAATAATGATACCGTAGTTGACAGTGATTTTTTAGCGGAACTAATTAAAGTTTCCGAAAGTAGCTATGATATTGGATTTGCAGGTCCAAAAATATATTACTACAATTTTAACAACAAACAAAATGTTATAAATTTCGCCGGTGGAACCCTGAATATGCTTAGAGGGCAGTCTCAGTCAATTGGAGTAAATGAAGTTGATAGTGGCCAATATGATAAAATAAAAACTGTAGAATATGGTGAAGGTTCCTGTTTACTTATAAAAAGAGAAGTTTTAGAAAAAATAGGCCTTTTTGATACAAAATATTTTGCTTACTGGGAAGAAGCAGATCTGTGTAAGAGGGGCTGTAAAGCAGGATACAAGTCATTATACGTTCCAAAAGCTAAAATATGGCATAAAGTTTCAGCATCAACAGATGATCCAACTAAACTGTATTATTATACGCGGAATAAGTTCTGGTTCATGCAAGAATATGCAAGTAAAATGGAATATATATCTTTTCTACTGCTCTTTTTCGGATTCTATTTTTGGAACTTAACATGCAAATATACAATGTATGGTTTATACAAAAAAAACTTAAAACACAGTAATTACTTTTTAAAAGGGATAAAAAATGGTATTTTCACTAAATAATTAATTAACAGGTGAAAAAATGGCTAAAATTAATTTTGTTACCAGCTGGAATAGAGAATGTGGAATAGCTGCTACCTCCAGACTCTTGGTTGATGAATTAAATAAACACGAGGATATTAAGGTTAATATATGTGCAGTTAAAAAATCAGGGTCAAAAAATCCCTTTTATTTTCTTAAATTGTTAAAAAATATCCAGAAAGATCAAATCACGCATATTCAGTACCACAGTGATTTATTTGGCCCATTCATACCTAACTTTTCACTTAGTTATTTTCCATTAGTAATATTTTTCCTGAAATTCTGGAGGAAGAATAAAATAATTACAACTGCACATGAAATAGACTCAAATTCAGTGATAGATAAACTAGTTATTAAATTTTTAGACCTTTCTGACAAATTAATTGCCCATAACAGTAACTTAATAAATTCTATGGAAGAAAGTGGAGTAAAAAAAGATAAGTTATCTTTAATTCCTTTAGGCACTTTAAAAAGTAAAATAATCGATAAAAAACTATGTAAAAACATGTTAGGGGTATCAAACAAGAAAATATTGACTATTTTTGGATTTATAGGTTTAAATAAGGGGCATGATCTCGTTATTGATATTTTACCTGAACTTGGTGAAGACTATATTCTGATTATAGCCGGTGTGTCTAAAACTAAAGAACAAATTGAATATAAAAACATTTTGAAAGATAAAATATCATCTGCAAAATTAGAAAATAATGTGAAATTCTTTGGTTTTGTAGATGAAGAAAAATTAACAGTCGTTGCAAATGCAACTGACATTTTTTTGTATCCTTATCGATGGATTGTTTCATCTGCAGCCCTTAATATAGCCCTAAGCTACCAAGTTCCAACTATAACATCTGATTTAAATTATTTTAAGGAAATAAAAAATGAATATAATTGCATAGAACTTTTTAAAAGTGAAAATAAGCGTGATTTACTGGAAAAAATAAAGGGGCTTATAAACAGTGGTGAAAAGCAGGACCATCTTAAGGAAAAATGCAGGTATTTTATCAAAAAAACAAGCTGGGAATTTGTTGGAGATAAAACAAGGAAGTTATATTTAGAGTTAATACATTGAATGTAAATATTAGTAAGTAATTAGTAACATTAATTAATAATAAATATCTAAATAATAATATAAATTCTCTGCAGAATACATGTGAAGGATGGACATGCATCGATACTCTCATTTACAAAACCATTGATAAAAAATCGGGAGAAATGTCAGACCCAACAATCATAAAAGTTAAAATAACTCACACAAAAACCACTTTGTTTAAGATTAAATTTAATTACGAGGGGCTTAAATGAATTGGAAAGGTAAAAATATATTAATAACAGGAATAGGCGGATTTGTAGGTCCCTATTTAGGGGAAGATTTGATAAATAAAGAAGCTAATGTCTTTGGATTAATTAGAAAGAGAGCAGATGGAGAAAAAATTAAAAATCTGATTGATAAAGGAATTATAGATAATGTTAATCTGATTGGTGGAGATTTAACTGATATTACTTCACTTGCAAATGCATTTGATGAATCAGAACCTGATTTTATTTTTCACTTAGCTGCTCAATCATTTGTTCCAAGATCATTTGAAAATTCACTGGAAACACAACAAATAAACTGCATAGGAACTGCAAACTTATTAGATGCTGTGAGAATAAAGGATATAGATGCGAGAATTATTTTTGCAGGTTCCAGCGAAGAGTATGGGCTGGTTATATCATCCAATAAGCATCACGAGCAGGCACAGAGAAAATATCATTCCATATTTCCCGAAGTTGAAAACATTCCTGAAGTCCCAATAAAAGAAACTAATCCATTACGTCCAATGTCCCCTTATGCTGTCTCTAAAGTCTATGGCGACCATTTAATGAGGAATTATTACCATTCCTATGGATTGAATAATGTAGTATCCCGTGCTTTTAACCATGAAGGGGCTGGAAGAGGACCCATGTTTGTTACATCTGTTATAGCCGACCAGATAATGAAATTAAAATTCGGTGAAATAGATAAAATAAGTATAGGGAATGTTAATGCGTTCAGGGACTGGTCACATGTTAAAGACATAGTTAACGGATACATACTTCTTGCTGAAAAAGGTAAAAGTGGAGAAGTATACAATCAAGGTTCAATGAGAACAAATTCTGTTTTAAGTTACATATTATTAGGCTTACAGGAATCAGGATGGCATATAAACAAAATAGAAACATTCAATGGGGAAAAAATAATTAAAGAACCAACTTCACCTGATAATTCTAAAATTTTTGGAATTGATTTTGAAAAAACAGTGACAGATAGAATGATCCTAAAAGGAGAAATAGAATATACACTTAAAGATAAAGGAATTTGCATCTGCACTGATAAAGGAAAAGTGAAAGTAGAATTTAATGCAGATAGATTTAGACCGGCAGAAGTCCCCATTTTACTTGCAAATACTGAAAAGATTCAAAAATTAGGTGCTAAACTTAAGTATAGACTAAATTATATCCTAAAAGATCAGTTAAATTACTACTTGAAAAAAGAAAACAGGGTTTGATACACTTTTTGAAAATATTTCAAAAATTATTCCACCTACTCTTATTTTTTTTCAGAAGTTCATTTATAAAAACATTAAAATTTCAGATATTAAAAAATTAGTTATTGCTTATCGATAAAAATTAAATACTAAAACCTAGAAACACAATTAAATCATAAGATTTTCCATGTAATTTTAATTGTTAATTAAGACTCTACTTTAAAAATCACGTTTTCAAAGACTTTTAACTATCAGGTGATGAATTGGACAGTTCAAGAAAGAATTACAAATCTGCTTCTTCGAATTTAAGCAAAATATGCTGCCACCCCCTTTTTATATTAACCATAATCACCGTAGGGATAACTTTTTATCTTTTAGAAGTCCAAATGAAGATTGGTGTCCCTTACTGGGATGTTTTTAATTATTTAAATAATGCATTATATTTTACAGGTGTGGGAAAAGGAAATGTACTCTACCTCCCTCCGGTTATACCCTTTTTAACATCACTTTTCTTTAAAGCAGGATATGTATCCATTAATGCTATTTTCATTTTAGATAGTATAATATTTGTAATTGGAGTACTTGGATTATATCTATTGTTAAATCAACGATTTGATAATATTCAAAGTTTTACTGGCAGCTTAATGTTCATATCATTTCCAGTTGTACTGTCGTGGGCTGCTACAGGTGGGATTGATATTCCCGGAGTTTCTTTTTCTATATGGGCTATTTATTTAACTGTTTTAGGGGTGAAAAAAAATTCAAAATACTTTTACTTTGTCATACCCTTAATCATGTTAGCATTCCTTACAAGGTATACTGCAGGCCTTATAATTCTCCCTGTAATCTTTTATTCCATCGTTAATATAAAACGAATACAAAAAATTAAAAAGGTTATTACAGGTATCTTATTAGAACTTATAGTTTTGATATCTGGATTTTTATATATTTATATGCATTTAGGAACAATTTCATCATTTTATAGCTTGTTAACTAATGTTCTTACTTCTACATCCAAAGGATTAGGAGATGTTGCTTATAACCCTAATTACTGGTACTATCTTCAAAATATACCAAATTATATTTCATTATCCCCTTTTCAGGGCAGCTATCAACAATTATTAAACCCTTCTATTGGTTTTCCATCTATTTTGGCCTATTTGATTATTTTGGTTAGCTTGACTGGCCTTATTTTTTATATCTATAAAATTTTAAATTCTAAATTCAAAAGTAAGGAGAATTTACAGAAGATAGCTCTTACAGCAAAAATAGTAGTGCTAATTATTCTAATTTTTGGAGTTATATCTACATTTAATAACACAGAGTATCTCTTAAGCGAGATAATTCTTTTTGGAACATGTTGTCTGTTGTACAATTTATTAAAGAACCCAAAAATAGAGGATATTGACTTAGATTTAATGATGCTCTTGTGGTTTGGAGCATATCTAATATTTCAGAGTACTTTGGGAGTAAAGGTAGATAGATATTTCATTACAATGGCTCCAGCACTTGCATATTTCATTATTTTAGGTTTAAGTGAATTTATTAATAAAATAAAACCTAAAATTAAAAATAAAGACTTAAAATCATGGGGTATTTATTCAATCATTGCATTAATATTTTTATCATCCGCTACAGTTACTTACATTGGACACACTCCTAAAAAAACATTTACCATGGATATAGGAGATGCAAGTAACTGGCTTAAAGAATATGATCCAGATTACAACAGTGAAGTAATTTGTTCAGATTATCCACCTGCAGTTATCTGGTATCTTAAAAAAGAAGTAAATGCAGGATTCCCAAGATTCTATAAAAATCCAGATGATTTTGCTAATGATCTACAAAACAAGAGCGCAGATTATTATATTGATTCTTTAAGCGAACCTAAATTAAACATCAAAGGATATCAAATAATTAAGAATTTTGGAAATGTGGCAGTTTACAAGAAGATATAATTAAATAAAGCATTCAATATATGTTTGAAAGTTAAACTGTAAATTACAATTGAAATATTTTTTAAACTAATAATAATTATTATGCATCTTTAGGTGTTTAAATGGTCAGTGAAACTATTAACATTATTTTAGAACCAATTTATACTCGAAAAGGGTCTTTATACACAATTGAAAAGTTTATACGATTCAGAGAACTTAAATTATTCATCATTCCTAAAATAAAAAAATTAGCATCTCAAAGCTCATTAAAAGTATTTTCTACAGATAAAGAAGTGATATCTTTTCTTAAAAATCATGGCATCCAAAATATCATCCAGTTAAAGCCTGATGGAACTAAAAGTATAGAAATTTCAAAGAAAGTGAAAGAAATAGTTAATAGATTATTTCAAGATAAAAATGTCCGAGAATCACTGTATTTTGATGGAATTGATATTAAAACTATTTTAGAATATGAAATAGCCATCAAATTAAATGAAACCTATAATAAAATTGCCAATTATGAAAATGCATTAGATGAAACAACAGGAACTATTTATTTAGAAAGTTCCGTGTCGCCGGATGGAAAAATAGTTGACTATATTGCAAAAAAACACAATATTCATCTAAAGTACTTAAATCCGGATTTATTTCGGAAAACAAAAGATAAAATCGTTGACATGGTGAATTACAGGGACCTGAACTATTTAAAAGATCTTAATGTATATTCTAAAAAATCTGAAAATTTATCTTCAAAAATAATTTTGGTAGATGCAATTTATATTAATTATTTAAGGAACATAGTTCCTGTAATTAAAAAGATGTCTGGAGATCATGAACTCTATTTCATCGCTAAAGAGGATGATCTTAAAAGTTTTAACCTGCAATTTGATGTTATTACCCGATTTAAACCAGATCCAGTTAACTATGAAGATATAAAAACAATGTTAGATACATTGTTTTCAGATAAAAACCTTAAAAATGCATTTGAAAATGAAAAAAATGATATTAATCTCTTTAAAAGAGAATTCTACGGCTTATTTGGAAAAAGATTGCCATATCTACTGTTTAAATTAAGATTATCTAAAAACATCATTTCAGAAGTTTCCCCTAATATCTTACTTGTAGGTGACGACCGTTCTACAATTACAAGGGCAGGTATTTTACCTGTAAAAGAAAACAAAATTCCAGTGGTCGAAATACAGCACGGACTCTTCAGCCTGCCTGAAATATTTGTTAATATAATGCCTGAACCCATATCAGATAAGATATGTGTTTGGGGAAACTCAAGCAGACAATATCTGCTTGAACTTGGATTTGAAGATGAAAAAATAGAAATTACAGGATCACCTGAGTTTGATGAACATAAAAAGTTCGCTGAAGATTTTAAAGATAAAAAGAACAAGACTATACTTTTTGCTACCCAGGCACCATATAAAGATATTAATTTAGAAGTTATTGAGGAAATGGGTAGAAATGAAAAGCTTGATAAATTTAGGATTTATGTAAAACCCCATCCTGATGAAGATCCAGTTACCTATAAATTTTTAGAAGATAAATTTCCAGATAAAGTGTTCATCAGGCAAAAAAATGAGAATTTATCCTATTTATTAGCAATTTCAGATGTTATATTAACCGTTTCATCTACAGTAGGATTAGAATCAGCTATTTTAGATAAACCATTGATATGCATAAATTTTTTAAATGAAAAATCTATGTATGTTGACGATGGAATAGCATTAGAAGTAGCAAATATAGAAGAATTAGCCGATAGTATAAATAAAATATTTAACCCGGAAATTTCAGCCCAACTGTCTGAAAACAGGGTAAAATTTGTAAGTGAATACGTTTATGAGTTAGATGGTAAATCAGCTGAAAGAATAATAGATGTTATCACAGAATTAATAGATAAAAAGAGTATAAAATATTTATCTAACGAATTAAACAATAAAAAAGAATAATTACCATTTAAGTAAAAAATTACATGAAGATTTATCTAAAAAAATCTTAAAAAAAATTATAGCATGAAAATCTTTGATTTTTCTGTTTAGGAAGCTGAAAGTTAGCAAATCTCTCGAAATTTCTGATTTTAGGCATTCAAAACCAACGCGTTTGGTGTATCGAAAACTTCAGTCTTTTGAATGCTTTTTAAATATTTTTATATGATTTATAGGCCAATGAAAAGCCTTGAGTAAATATGAAAGATAGTTTAGGTTCTATATAATAAAATAATAGCCCTAAAGCTATTAAAGTTATGGTATTGCCAATTGATGCCACTATTATGGCACTGCCATGATGTAAACCCAGATTATAAAATATTAATTGCAATCCAGAGACGAAAAATAGTATTTGTATAAGGAAAATATGATATGACGCTTTATTAATCTAAAAAAGTTCAAAATGTAATTTGAAGAGGAAGAAGGCAGGAATCTTATTCCTATTGCACATAAAACTAGCGGATAGAAAAACGATAAAATAGTTTGGGGCTGCCATGGACTTTGGAAGTATGGAAACTCCCAGAGAAATATTGAAACTCCAATTATATACACAGTACTTAAAATTAAACCTGCTAATACAGATTTTTTTGTAATTAATGATTTTAAATTTATTGATTCAAAATTATCTACCAGCCACATTCCCAATACAATTAAAAATAGATATCTTAAAATGCATGCTTTATACCAGTAAAAGCTATTATCTAAAATCGGTATTTGAGTTGCTATTAGTTCAAACGTAAAACTGAGAACAAAACTTGATATTAACAGATATTTAGGGCTATAATTATATAATTTGTATAAAATTGGGAATAATAGAACAAATTGAAGTAATATTGATATAAAATAATTACCTGGTCCTGTTAAAGGCAGATAACCTATGACTGTTAGTGCACCTAAGTAAATGTTTTTATTAAGTAAAATTCCCAGAATTAGAGACAGTATCCACAGTATGATTAATGGATATATTACCCTTTTAAACCGGCTCTTTAAATATTTTGGGTAAATATTGGTTAAATCTCTATAATTCCGCCTTTTAAAAGACATTACAGCATTAGTGGCCATTAAAACAAAGAAAATTGGAACGGCTTGATATATAGTAAAAATAGACAAGGGATGCCTTACCATATTGGAAGGTATTGTATGGAGGATAATGACTGATATTATAGCTAAAGCCTTTAAAATATCTATTTGAAGATAATGTCTTGATTCATCCATATAATCCCTGCAAGTATATATAATACCAATTTAATTAAAGGTATATTTAAGGATATGTAAACAGATGGTTATTAAATAAAGAAGTTTAAAATCTTAGAAAATAATTAATAAAAATCAATATAAAACTGTTTTAAAAAGTGCTTTTTGAGTTTTATCTTCTAATAAACTATAATAAAAATTAATGAAAATCAACAAATTATATAATGAGCTAATATTGCTATTTAACAGTAATATCCTCATTAAATCTGCGAATAATTTTTTTCTATTAAATTTTCAATATTTGAAGATTCTATTATGCTCCTATTCTCCATTATTTTCTTTAGGGGCCAGTTCCACCATTTTATTTTCTTTAAGTTATCAATTTCATTTCTATTAAATCGGTATCTGATGTGCCTTGCAGGATTTCCAGCAACAATTTCATAGTCATTAACATCCTTGGTAACTACTGATCCTGCTCCAACTACCGCACCATCTCCTATTTTAACACCAGACATTATAATAGCATTACCGCCAATCCATACATCATTGCCAATTATTATATCTCCTTTAGAGTTTATAATGCCCCTTTTGCGGTTATCATCTATATGATCAAAAGTGGATGTATCTTCGGTTTGTATAAACGGGAAAGTACTTACCCAGTCGGGCCTATGAGCTGAACTGAGAATAAAAGTGACTCCGGGTGCAATTGAGCTAAATTTACCTAATTTAAGCTTATATTCATCTGAAGCTGTTATTACAGTACCATGATTTATAGTATAATCACCAGTTTCAGTAATGCTATTAACTAAATTTTTTCTGTAGTTATCTATCAAAAAATTTCTGAAAAGAAAATACAATGGAATACGACGTAGAATTTTATTATCAACAAAAAATTTTGTTACTTTAATATATAATCCCCCTTTCTATATTTAATATAAGCCTCATTGAAATTTATTTAAAGAATTAATATTATGTTGAATATCTCCTGTTAAATTCTACTATCTTATTTTTTTCTGTTTTTAATGAAGAATTCTACCATTTTAAAGTCAACTTCAGAATCTATATCAATGGATCGTTCATCAGGCATTTCGTAAATGATGCTGCCTTCATTTATTACGCTATCCATCTGGAGTAAATACTTTGTCCAGTACATATAAATGGATGCATTCATTTCATAAACTAAAGGCGTATCCTGCATTCTAAATACTGGATTTTCCAGTTTTTTAGAAAGATGAGCATATCCCTCATCGTTTAATTCTACCATGTTAAAATAGGGGTTTTTCCTTGCAGGGCACACTGAAAACAAGTTTATGGCATCTTTTTCAACCATAACATTATATGCATTCTCTAAATCTTCAACTAACCTTAAAGGGCTGGTAGGATCCAGATCAACAACTAAATCAAATTCTTCATCTTCTTCATCATTTAAATATTTTACAACGTGTTGTATAACCGGCAATTTAGGGGCTGTATCACTTGCAAGTTCATCAGGACGCATGAAGGGTACATCTGCCCCATATTCCTTCGAAATTTTGGCTATTTCCTCAGAATCTGTTGAAACTACGATTCGATCTGCTCTGCCCCATTTCTTTGCTGTTTCGATGGTATGGGCTATAAGGGGTTTACCCATTAAATTCCGCATATTTTTGTTCTTAACCCTTTTTGAACCTTTTCTTGCACAAATAGTTACTAAAATTCTCATAAATTCACAATCCCTGCGTTGTCTCTCATATAAATAGCATATTTTAGTGTATCCACTGCAAAATGTAGATCATTAAAGCTTTTTTTACCCTCATTGATACATTCTAAAAAATACTGTATTTCCTTTACATACATGTCGTTTCTATCAAAATCAATTTCAATTCTTTCAGTATTTTTACCATCATCAATGGTTATCACAGAATTTATTAAATCAGCTGTAATAACTGCTTCTTTAGTTACCACTTCTAAATATCTTTGAGGAATTTTCCGGAAATAATCAAGATGTATTTCACATAATATGTCGTTTTTAAGTTTCCAGATACCATAGGAAATATCTTCAGTATCTATTTCTAATTCACTTATCTTTGCAGAACCAAAGTATCCCAGATATACATCTCCAAATATCCATCTCATATAATCGATTTCGTGAATTAAATCCAGAGAAACTCCCCCTCCAAGCTCATTTTTAGCACAGTAAGTTTCCCTGTAATCCTGTTCAGGGCGCCAATCAGGCAAATAAGAACCGGATACAATTTTTATATTGATAATCTGGGTTGAACCTTCAAGATAATTTTTTATATACTGCAGTGCTGGATGGAATCTAAGAGGGCATGCAACATGAATAAGAGTATTTTCATGTTGATCTATAAGTTTTTGCACTTTTTCAACACTATCGGATACTGGTTTTTCTATAAACATCCATTTAACTTGATCTATAAATTCTAAAGCTGTTTTTACATGCACCGATGTTGGATTAGTTATAAAAACAATATCTGGTTTAAAATTTCTAGCATCTCCAATATCATAAAATTTATAATCAATTAAATCATCGTACTGGTTAGAGATAGCATTTTTATTGCTCCTTAAAGCGGCAATTTTAACTGAAGGCAATATTTTTTTAATATTTTTAAGGTGCCTGCATCCTATTGAACCCATACCCACAAACAAGATCTTATTTACCAAACTGATAATCCTCCATCTACCATTATATTTTGACCAGTGATATATTTTGAGGCATCTGAAACCAAGAATATTAAAGCCCCTACAATGTCTGATGGATCTGCCATGCGGTTAAGAGGTACTTTTTCACAGTAATTTTTCACAAACTCTTCTGGCTGGTTATCGAATATCCCTCCCGGACTGATTGAATTTACCCGGATATTGTGGGGTGCCAGATATGTGGATAAATACCTTGTGAAATTGATTATACCGCCTTTTATCAGCGAATATTCAACTGGCATTGTCATACCTGTATCTCCATAAACTGAAAAATTGGGACCTAAAACACCATAAATAGATCCTATATTAACAATAGACCCACTTCCCTGCTTCATCATAACTTTAGATATTTTCTGGCTGACTAAAAAGTATCCGCCCATATGCGAGATCACATTCTCCTGAAAACTATCGAATTCTACATCTTCAAAAAGAGTTCCATATCTTTTGTTTCTTGGATAAGCACTGTTTACTACTATATCTATTTTACCGTATTTTTCAAGTGTTTTTTCTATAAAATTATCTATCGATTCTTCTGAAGTTATATCTAAATGTATATAATCAATTTTATCATCATTAATACGCTTATTAAGCTCTTTAGAAGTTTTAATACCGTCATTTTCATTAATATCAGCGATAATTACATTTGCACCAAATTCAGCTAATCCTAAGCATAACTCTTTACCTAAAAGTCCGCTTCCACCAGTAACTACTGCGACTTTTTTATCAAGTCCCATGATATTCTTGTACATTTAATCACCGCATGTAGTTTATTTTAAGAATTATTTATATCTAATAAAAAATCATAGTTTTATGAAGTTAAAAATAATTATTCAACTTGGTAATTAAAATGGAAATTAAAGCAGGAAAAGAAATTAACAGTTGTTTTATTATAGCAGAAGCAGGTGTTAACCATAATGGATCAGTTGAACTGGCCAAAAAGCTGGTAGATACAGCTAAAGAAGTTGGTGCTGATGCAGTTAAGTTTCAAACATTTAAAACAAAAAACTTAGTCACCAAAAATGCTAAAAAGGCAGAATATCAAATTAAAAATTCAGGGGAAGAGTCCCAATATGAAATGATTAAAAAATTAGAACTTTCCGGTGATGAATTCTTGGAAATAGCAAAATACGCGGAAAGTAAAGGGATTATTTTTCTCTCATCACCATTTGATACAGAAAGCGTTGATTTAATGGATGAAATCGGGATTCCTGCTTTTAAAATAGCTTCTGGAGAAATAACCAATTTTCCACTACTTAAACATATCGCTGGAAAGCAGAAACCAGTCATATTATCCACAGGCATGTCAACCATTGGAGAAGTTGAAGAAGCGCTCAACTTAATAGAAAAATATAACGACAATATAATTTTAATGCACTGTTTAACAAACTATCCTGCAAAAAAAGAAGATACAAACTTAAATGTTATTAAAACATTGGAGTATGCATTTAAAAGGCCAGTTGGATTTTCAGATCATACTTCCGGTATTGAAATGTCTGTAGCTGCTGTAGCATTAGGCAGCTGCATTATTGAAAAGCATTTCACCATTGATAAAAATTTACCAGGGCCGGATCATAAAGCTTCTTTAGAACCTTACGAATTTTCTGAAATGGTTAAAGCCATAAGAAATGTAGAAAAAGGCTTAGGAAATGGTGTGAAAAAGCCTACAAATGAAGAACTTGAAATAAAAAAACTTGTAAGGAAAAGTATAGTTGCAAAAGAAGATATCCCTAAAGGATCTATTCTAACTGAAGAAATGTTAGATATTAAACGACCGGGAACGGGTATTGAACCAAAATATCTCAATGAACTCGCAGGAAAGGAATTAATTGAGGATGTTAAAAAAGATAATCTATTAAAATGGAATCAGTTGAAATGAATAGAAAAATATTGTATATAACAGGTACCAGAGCAGACTACGGCCTTATGCGCTCTGTTTTATTTGAAATGGAAAAAAACCCAGATGTAGATTTGGAATTAGCAGTTACTGGAATGCACCTTATGGAAGAATTTGGGACCACTATAAATGATGTAGAAGAAGACGGTTTCAGATTCCATAAAGTTAATGCAACATTCCAGGAGGATAATAAGATATCCATGGTTAATTTCATAGGTGAATTTGTTAAATTACTTTCAAAGTTAGTTTTAAAGGTTAATCCAGATATAATTCTCTTATTGGGCGATAGAGGTGAAATGTTAGGTGGGGCAATTGTGGGGGCGTACTTAAGTATTCCAACAGCTCACCTTCATGGAGGCGAAATCACTTCTACTGTAGATGAATATGCAAGGCATGCTATTACAAAACTCGTCAATATACACCTCCCTGCAACTGAAAAAAGTGCAGAGAGGATAATAAAAATGGGAGAGAATCCAGATAATGTTTTTGTAGTGGGTGCACCGGGATTAGATCATATTTTAAACGAAAAATTAATAGATCCTCTAATAATCAGCAAAAAATACAACTTAAATTTATCTGAACCAATTATTTTACTTGTTCAGCACCCTACAACATTAAAATCTAAAAGTGCAGCACAGCAAGCTCGTGAGACCCTTGATGCATTGGTAGAATTAGAAAATCAAGCAATAGTAATCTATCCAAATGCAGATGCAGGCGGTAGAAAAATCATAGAAATTATAAAAGAATATGAAGATTATCCTTTCATCCATACATATAAAAGTATTCCAAGTATAGAATATCTGAGTATAATGAATATAGCAAGTGTTATGGTTGGTAATTCAAGTAGCGGAATTATTGAAGCTCCTTCATTTAAATTACCTGCAGTCAATATAGGTTCAAGACAGGAAGGACGGGAACGGACTTCAAATGTAATTAATGTTAATTACGATAAAGAAGAAATAAAAAAAGCAATTATAAAAGCTATTTATGATGAAGAATTTAAAGAAACTCTGCAGAACTGTAAAAATCCATATGGAGATGGAAAAACAGGTAAGAAAGTAGCAGACATTTTAAGTAATATTAAACTAGACAATAATTTAATGAATAAAAAACTCAATTTATAAATCAAGGCTAAATTATGTCAGATGAGCGATTTAAAAACTGGAAACCTCCTGAAATTGAGGAGAGAAAATTAAATGAATACAACTGGATTGTACAAAATAAAGATAATTTGGAATTAGGTTATAAGACTGATATTGGGGCTTTTACCTATATCAATGCTAAAAATACGGTTACTATTGAAGATTACGTCCAAATAGGATCTCATTGTTCTATTTACTCCATATCTACAATAGACAATAAAGAAGGCCCTATTACTCTTAAAAAGAATTGCAGGATTGGAACACATTCTGTGGTGATGCCGAATGTTACTGTTGGAGAAAATTCAATTATAGGTGCTTTTAGTTTTGTAAATAGAGATATACCTGAAAATACAATTGCATTTGGCACGCCTGCTAAAGTAATTAGAAAATTAACTGAAAAAGAAATAAAAGAACTTGAGGTTGAGAAAAATCTCAATTTTTGATTGAGATTTTTGGAACCGCAAACACGAAGTGTTTGCAGGTTGAAGAAAAATTCAATCTTTGATTGAATTTTTACATGCCCCCGAAAACATTGTTTTCGAGGGCCACAAAAATAAAAAATTTTTGAGGTTGAAGAAACGCTATGCGTTTCTGAACAACAAATTTTAAAAAAATTTGAGGATTCATTATGAGCTGGAAAATTCCCCTATTTAAAATATACTGGGACAACGAAGACGTAAACCATGTAACAAAAGAAATTCAATCTGGTATGAACTGGGCAGTTGGGCCGCAGGTAGCAGAGTTTGAAGAATTAATTAAAGAAAAAATAGGAACCAAATATGCAGTAACTTTTAATTCAGGGACTTCCGCGTTACATTCTCTTCTCCTTGCCCATAAGATCAGCAAGGGAGATGAAGTAATAGTCCCATCATTTACATTCATTGCCACAGCTAATTCACCCCTTTTTGTAGGGGCAAAGCCTGTTTTTGCAGATATTGAAAGGGAAACATTAGGTTTAGACCCTGAAAGTGTAAAAGAAATGATAACAGACAAAACAAAGGCAATATTACCCATACATTATGGAGGATGTCCCTGTAAAATTAGAGAATTGAAAGAAATCGCTGAAGATCACGACCTTATTTTAATAGAGGATGCTGCTGAGGCGCAGGGGGCTAAAATTGGCAGTAAAAATGTTGGTACTTTCGGAGATTCTGCAGTTTTAAGTTTCTGTCAGAACAAAATCATGACAACAGGAGAAGGAGGAGCTGTGGTAACTGACTGCGAAGAAGTATTTGAAAGATTAAATTTGATAAGATCACATGGTAGACTTGAACATTCTAATTATTTCACATCTTTAGAACCTTTTGATTATGTAGATCTTGGATTTAATTTCAGGATGTCTAATTTAACTGCTTCCCTTGGAATAGCACAAATCAATAAATTAGATAAAATGATTAGTATGAGGCGAAATAATTCCTTATATTTAAATGAACGGTTAAACAAGATAAATGGGATAAAACTGATTGTGCCTCCTGAAGATTATTACCATGTATATCAGTTATATACAGTCATAGCCAATAATAGAGATAAACTTATGAAACATTTAGCAGATAAAGGTATCATGTCCAAAATATATTTTGACCCAGTTCACATGACTCACTTTTATAGAAAAGTAATGAAATATGAATGTGAACTTCCAGTTACAGAAGAGATCTCAAAGAAGGTTGTAACTTTACCCATGTATCCTACTCTTAAAGAAAATGACATGGACCTTATAGTTCAAGAAATCCAAGAGTTTTATGGTTGATATTTATGAAATCATTTTATGAAGATAAAATAATACTCGTTACCGGTGGAACTGGATCCATCGGTAGTGAAATTGTTAAAAAAGTCTTAGAATTTAATCCTGCCGTTGTTAGAGTTTTAGATAATAATGAAACCGGATTATTTGAGTTAGAACAGGAATTAAATTCAGATAAAATCCGAACATTCATAGGGGATGTACGCGATAAAGAAAGGTTACTTAGGGCTTTTGAGAATGTTGATATAGTGTTTCATGCTGGAGCACTTAAACATGTACCATTATGCGAATACAATCCTTTTGATGCCGTTAAAACAAATGTTATAGGTACTCAAAATGTTTTGGATGCTGCATTAGATAAAGAAGTTAATAAAGTGATAGTTATCAGCACAGATAAAGCCGTTAATCCCATAAATGTAATGGGCGCGACTAAATTTTTATCAGAACGTCTTACAATATCCGCTAACCACTATATTGGCAATAAAAATACTGTTTTTTCCTGTGTAAGGTTTGGAAATGTACTTGATTCTAGAGGATCAGTTGTACCTTTATTTAAAAATCAGATAAAAAAAGGAGGTCCCATTACCATAACCTCCCCAGATATGACGCGTTTTATTATGGGTATCCCTCAAGCTGTTCAATTGATTCTTAAGGCAGGAGAAATTTCGGAAGGTAAAGAGATTTTCATCCTTAAAATGCCTGCAATAAACATTGTAGACCTTGCAGAGGTTATGATTGAAGAATTCGCTCCAATATACGGTTATAAACCTGAAGATATAGAAATTCAGATAATTGGTAAACGAATTGGAGAAAAAACCTACGAAGAATTAATGACAGAAGATGAAACGATCAATGCAGTAGACCAGGGAAAATTATACATCATAAACTCTCAAAAAAATAGCAATGAAAGTGTTATTTGTAATCCCAACTTAATTAAAAATGAAGAAATGCAAACAGAAGATGGAATGGTCAGTACAGTTAACCAGTTGCATATACTAAATTCTGAAGATGAAGATGGATGTTCCATTTATAACTCTAATTTAGTTGAAAAATTATCAAAAGAAGAAATAAAAGATATTATAACAGATTTCTGTCTTAAAGATTAAAATATTTAACTTTCCTTTTTTTCCACTAATTTTTTAAAGAAATTCAGCTCATCAGGAGAAATACCCTTTAATAAAAGAATAAACACTAAATAAACTACAATACCCACTGCAATAGTTAATATTATTGAAATAACGCTGGCAGGATTAATCAATACAATGATTAATGACATCAAAATAGATGCAACAAGACTTTTAAAGGTAAATTTAAGATCAAATTCGAATTTTAAGTATTTTAATGAGTAGTATACTGTAATTACACAGGCAAAAATATAAGCAATTAAAGTACTGATTGCTGCAGCTATGATGCCAAAATAAGGCACGAATAGTAAGTTCAAACCTAAATTAATGGCTGCAGTAACCATCCATAAATAACCTATAATTTTTGTCTTCTTTTCTAAAACCAGTATCTGGCTGATAATTCCATAAATACCAAACATCAAAGCACCTATGGCAACAAAAGGTGTAACTAAATATCCCTGTACCGCAATTTCCTGTGTTGATAATATAACAAGAAGTGGTTTTGATAAGAATGATACACCAAAAACAGCAGGTATGGTTATCAGTAAAAAGTATTTAAGTGAATACTGCAGGTGAATTTTAACCTCATCCAGTTTATTTTGATCATAATAAGAAGCTAATAAAGAAGGTAAAAGGAAAGCAAACGGCGCTGCAAACATTGTTAGTACACTACCTAACGTATATCCTGGATTGTAATAACCGACAAACGATGTTCCAAGTAAAATTACAATTACATAACGATCACTGAAATCAACTATAAAATTGGACAGGTTTCCAGGAACAGTGGGTATACCAAAGGATAAGTATTCTTTTATATTTTTAAATCTGGGCAATTTAATTCCAATCTGATGAACAGTAAATATTATTGCAATTAAAGCTACAACAATCTGAGAAACAAAATATCCAAATACCACTCCATCTATTTTATAACCAAATCCTATAAGTAATATTATAACAGCTACCATGGAGTAGACCTGCAGCAGAGAAAGCAGAGAAAAAATCTTCATTTGTTGAAATGTCCTGAAATAGGTAGAAAAAGCATTATAAACAATAAATACCAGGGCACTTGCAGCCAGTAACATAGCTACTGTAACGTTACCACCAAAAATTCTTACTGCTATCTGTTTTGAAAATAGGAAAAGTACCAGTGCAGCAATTATACCCATAACCAACATTAAAAATGTTATAGAATAAAATTCTTCCTTGATCTGGTTACTATCATGCTTAACAGCCAAAAATCTAACCATTGAATAAGGAAGTCCTAAATTAATCAGCAGAGGTACAAATGTAATTGTTGTATTAAACATACCCCAAATCCCATAATCCTGAATTGAAAGATTTTTACTTAAAACAGGTAGTAAAATAAGGGAACTTAAGCTCATCAATATATTTGTTATTCCAATTAGACCAATTCTCTGTACAAATAGTTTGTATTCTTTCAAATGTTCACCCAGCTGATTATTTTGCTATTATTTATCTAATTTAAGGTATTTTAGATATTCAATTGATTTTAATATTTATATTTTACTTACTTTTTCATCACGTGTTTCAGTGCACTCGTGAAACCATCCACCATATTTTTATACCTGAAACCCTCTTCAATCAGATTCTTTGACTCATTACCCATTTTTTTCTCTAAATCAGGGTCAGATATTATTTTGTATATAGCATTACACAGTGAATTCACTTCTCTTTCCGGGACTACATATCCATTTTTACCGTCCTGAATCATAAATGTAGTTCCAACTGCATCACTTGTAATTACCGGTTTTGAAAAATACATGGCTTCATTAACCACAAGCGGGCATGCATCTGCAAAATAGGTAGTTATGGAAGGTAGTACAAAGACATTGGATAATAAATAATATCCTCCAAGGAGACTGTTATCAATATTTCCCGTGAAAATAACGTCATCATTTATACCGAGTTCCCCTGAAAGCATTTCCAATTTTGACTTTTCTGGCCCCTCACCTACAACAAGTAAAACAACATCTTCACGCTCTTTACGGAGTTTATAAAAAGCTTTTATTAGATAGTCTACACCTTTAAGATCTATTAAACGGCCCACGTACAGAACTATTTTTTTATTTTCTAAATGAAGTTTTTTCTGGATCTTTTCTTTGTTTTCAAAGTCTTTATCATTTAATTCTATATTGCTCACGTTAGGCATTATAAAAATATTATCAGATGAGACTCCAAGTGACGTGAAAAATTCACGGTGTTTAGAACCCGGTACAAGTATAGCGTCTACATTTTTACCTATAAATCCTGCCATGAATTTTACAAAGGATCTTTTAAGAGATTTAACATTCCAGTCCCAATCTTCTCTCCATAAAATAAAAGGTTTCCTCCGTAGTTTAACAATAAGAAAATAAAATATTGTTTCTATAAGATCTGTGGGAGTATCCCAGCTTCCTCCAACAAATACATCGTATTCTCCCATGGTTTCCTTAATTGCCCTCATGGCTATTCCGAAGTAGTTTTTAACTACTTCATAATTTACTCCATCCAGCCCCTCAATTCTTTGAGATAGATCGGTATCATATGTCTTATTGTAGCCTTCAACATTGGTAAATAAAAATTTAACATTATAAATTTTACTTAGCTTCCGGAAAAAAGGCTTCCGGTACCACATTGCAGTATGGTGAACGAAAAGAATTTTTGAACTCTTTAGATCTCTATTTATAGCCATACCTGGCTTCCTCCATTGTCATAGATTTTACTCTTTCTTAAAAAGAGATTTGAATAGCTACTCATGTTCTGAATATTTAAGTTAGTGTATACTGGCAGTACTTCACTTTTATTGACATTTAAATACCCCAAATAAATATATCCGCCATTTACTGTTTTATTCCAACTGAATATTGAATTATTTAAATTCATGGTGGCGCTTTGACTACCATATGCAGTTAAAAATACTATTAACCCCCTACCCTCGGAGTAAGTAGTATAATTATCCATATAATTATCCTTGAGCCATGTTGCCCCTATCACTTCTTGATTATAGATATATGCTTCATTTCTAACCAGACCGTTTGCGTCATAATCCGGTGAATACGGTTCTCCATAAAAATGATACTGTAGATAGGTTGCACATGAAAATAAGGAAAGCAACAACACTAATACTATTAAAATATCCCATTTTGGCCGTTTAATAATTTTTGCAATCTTCATTGCCCCTATAATAAAAACAGGAGCTAAAAAAATCAATAACTGGAAAAATAGCCTTACAGCATCATAAGCCACAGAAATATACGGTAAAACAAGGAACATTACCAGCAATATGATGGATACAAATATTGCAACGATATACTCTTGATCAATTTTTTTTACAAATTTTCTATAATTCAGCAATATAGTTAAAAGACCTATTCCTATTGTAGCAAAGATTAAATCATGCACAATCACACTTATAGTATTTGGGACAGATTTAAGCACGATGCCTAGAACTCCAAGAACATAATCTCCCCTATCACCTGATGTACCTGCTATAGTTGATTGAATTACGTGAGTACCTGCACTTGCCTGTACTTTTGCAAATAAAATGTACCATACTAAAATAAATAAGAATAATAGAATGATTACATCAAAATTTGTAAATTTAAGTTTTTTATCAAGAAATAGTCCCTTAACGAAAGGCATTAATAGTATAGGTAAAACAAGGGCAAATGAAACATATGCGGTAGTATAATGCGAAACAATAACTGAAGACATGAAAATAACAAATAATATCTTTTTTGTAGTTTTACTCATATCTGTTGCAAATAGAACCATTATCGCTAAAAAGAAGAATAGAATTGCTATTTCTTGTCGTACAGCCCCTAAAAGATACACAAAAAACAACTGGAATGAGAAAAGTAAACCAGCAAAAAATGCATATTTATCCTCAAGATACTTTTTAGATACAGTATACACTACCAGTGGGATGAATGATCCTATTAAACTAAGGATCTTAAAGATATACTCACCGTTAAGGTTGGAGAGAGACTGTAAAATGGTGGGGAGTATTGTAATACTTAAACATGCATTATAAGGGTTGAGGTAAGTATTTATATCCCAATGAAAACTTTGAAGAGCTAATTGAAAAGAATAATACTCATAATGAACATCCCTGCCCATTAAATGGAATGAAGTAAGCCCATTCATCAGTAACAAGCTCAAAGAAATTGTCCAGAGGGCAAAAGGATATGTAGCACTGTGAATTCTATCTTTTAAAACGGTTATGGCAATAATATATACTGGAATTAAAAATAACATTGCAAGTAAAATAACGTTATTTTGTGTTAGATTCATAAAATAGGTACCAAATATAGCCATAAATGGGAATAATGCAGGGAAAATTAATGCTGAAACTAATTTACCATCTGAATTAATTTCTAAATTTAAAAAATCATTTAAATTAAAGTCATTTTTATTTCTTAAATATGCAATTACTGCCAGTATTATCAAAATAACATTAGATAAAATAAGCACAGGGGCTAAAGATAATGGTTTTAATATACCGGGATAAATGCTATTTAACAGTAAGCCCATAAATATAAGAAATGCTACACTTAGACCTACCATGAGCACTATTTTTTTAATAAATTCTATTTTATTTAGTTTCAATACATGAATAATCATTATACCTGGAATGGTAATAAAAATTATAAATGCCACAAATTCTCTTAAAAAAGGAATATCTAAAATTATGATAATATCAGCCATAAAAAGTATCAAAATTAGAGTTATAAGCCATTTTTTAATTCCAAAATTATTTATCTCACCAAGCATTCACTGTTCTCCTTAATAACGAAATTTTCTGAATTAATTCATCCACCATTGCATGCTTCCAATTTTAACAGCTATTATTTATTTGATTAATAGTATTATAATCTTCCTAAATTATTTGAATTACTATTATTATAACAACTCTTTATAAATTTTTTCAGCCATTTTAGCAATACCTGCCCACGTATACTTTTCTTTTACAAGTTTTCTTCCATTAATTCCCATTTTTCGAGATGAATCTTTATTGGTTAATATTTTAAGTATTGCATCCGCCAGTTCATTTACATCTTTAGGCGGGACAATTAAACCAGAATTACTTTCCTTGACATCAGCTGCTACACCCACAATTTCAGTACTTATTACTGGAGTTTCACAAGAAAGTGCCTCTAATGCAACGATACCAAAGCCCTCCTGTTTTGATGATATAGAAGGCAGCACAAAAACACTGCATTTATTGTAGTATTCCACAATTTTTTCATCTGGAATAAAACCATGAAACTCAACATTGGCTCCTAAACCCATATCATTTACCATATCACTGTAATACTCTAATAACTTACCTTTTCCACCAACTATTAATTTTACATCTTCTATCTCACATTTCACTATTTTTAATGCATTTAATAAATAATCTAAGCCTTTATATCTATGAAATTCGTCTAAAAGACTCAGGAAAAATATGCTGTTTTCATGTTTATCTATGTTAAAAGGCTTAAATTTATCCACATCGACACCATTTGGTACAACTTCAATCTTAGCCTTATATTCCCCCAAGTATGGGGATGAATAGAGATAATTAGGTTGAGTAATTATTATTTTATCTGCTTTATTTAACAGTGACTTTAAAGCTGTAGAATTATAAAATCCGGCAATATAATTTGCAATACCTTCCCCAATTATATCGTTATGATAAGTAACAATTAAAGGCTTTTTTTTAAATTTAGAGACTATACTACTCCAATCAGCACTCCAGGGAGTAGGTACATGAGTATGAATAATATCAAAGTCTTCTTTTGATAATGCAAGTGGCAACTGTGGAGTTATATTAGTATTGGCGATTTTACCGAAATATGAGAGCCTTTTTACTGTAATATTGTCAATAACTTCTTGTTTTTTTGATGCAGGTTCATTTGCACAAATAACAGTAATATCATGGCCCAATTTAACTAATTCCTTTGATAAATAGTACACATAATTTTCCACACCACCTATAAACGGATAAAATCTAACTGGCGTTTGGACTATCTTCATTTTTTCTCACTTCAATAATAAATCAATCAAAAAAGCTTTGCTTTTAATCTATAATCATCTATCCTTTATAAAATTCTTCAAGTGTATCTACAATTTTATCCCAATCGTATTTTCTTGAATTTTGGATGCAATCATTTTGCATTTTTTTCTTTTTATCAATCATGCTAATTATATTCTCTGCAATATCTTCTTTAGAAAAATCAGATATAATTCCATTCTTATTGTTAATTATAAGGTCAGATGCAGCATTCATTTTATGGTTTACCACAACCACTGGAAGTCCACATGCATTTGCCTCAATTACAACTATTCCAAATCCTTCCCTTACAGAAGGCAGGACAAAAACTTCCGAGGCTTTCATGTATGAAATCAAGTCATTATAATCTTTCATAAATCCTTTAAATTCGATATTAGTCTGCATGTCCAGTTCTTGCACCAATTTCTCGAGTTTAGGCCTTTCTGGACCATCACCAATTATACAGCATTTTACATGTGGAATTTTCTCTTTAACACTTGGAATTGCTTTAATTAATATATCAACATTTTTTTCTTTAATTAACCTACCTGCAAATATAATATCTGAATTTTCATTTGAAGGACTTACGCCATTAATATAATTAAAATCAATACCATTAGGAATAATTACAGATTTTTCAGATGGTTTCATAGCATTTAAATCTTTTTTAGTCTTCTTTGAAACTGTTATAATTCTACCAGTGAGATTGACCATCAATTTTTCAACTAATTTACCAAAAAATCCTGCTTTACCTAAATATTCATACCAGTAATCATTCCATACTTCATGTAAAGTAATTACAAGAGGAGAACCCCCAAATATGGAGTTTACTTTGGCAGTAAAGCATGAAAAGAAGGGGAATCCCTGACAGTCAATAACATCAAATTTGGCCCTGCCTAATTTTGGAAGGAGACGCGCTGCAAAATTAACAGCTTCAGCTACAGATCTTCTTTCACCTTTGTATAGATCCATAGGTTTACAAACACCGTGTAAATGAATTCCTTCCATTTCAATGTCCTTTTTCCCACTTTCAGGCCACCACCATCCAACACCATACCAGTGAACTTCATGGCCCCTTTGAACAAGGCGTTTTGCCAGTTCATAGACTCTTTTTTCTGCCCCTCCAGTTATAAAAGGATAAACAGCATCATAAATAAATGCAATTTTCATATTCAACCCCAATACTATAAAATTATGGAGGTTCGAAAAACCTCTCAAAAATTCTCTCAAAAACCTATGGTTTTTGGAGCATCGAAAATCTGTCAAAATCTACGATTTTGACGTTTACAAAACTTTATTTCGTAACGGCAAAAATTTCCAGTTTTTACGAAATTTTCAATTTATTATATCAAAATTCACAAAAACCTGGTTTTTGTGATAAATGAATTGTAAATTCGTTCAAACTCAAATTAATCGTCATAGTCGCTGTTTAAAAGCAGCAAGCTCAAGAACATTCCTGAGAATATAGTTTGAATCCCTAAGATGGATAATATCAAAGCCAATGTTGCAAACTGAATCTCAGAAAGAGCTCCAAATCCAACTGCCTGCCAGCTGAACAGTACTTTAAACCCTACAAGTACTCCACAAACTAAAAGAAGAAGCCCTAAAAATAGTTCTCTTCCAAGTGAGTGATAATTAACAAATTTTTTTATCGTCCCAGAAGTTCCAGTGATTCCATTAACCATTCCAAATGCTCCAAACTGTATCCACGCCAGAAGCATTTGATATCCAATAATAAGAAGTAAACTACCTAAAATTAAAGTGTGTCTCCTAGATTGGAATCCGAAAAAGACACCAAAAGTTAGAGCTATACCTACAATCAGTACTATTAGACCTGGACCCAAAAGAAACGGTGTGGGCCTATAAAGCATCATAAACCTTAGGTGTCTCCAACCATCTGAAAAAGAACTTAGCTTAGATTCACCCTCTCTAGGATAATATGTAATTGGAATCTCAGCCATTTTAACGTTTTTTCTGGCTGCTTCAATAACCATTTCAGAAGCAAATTCCATTCCACTACTTTTAAGATTTAATTCGTCTAAAGTATCCTTTTTTATGGCCCTCATTCCACAATGAGCATCAGAAATTCCGGCTTTAAATAGAACATTTAGTACCCATGTAAGAAAGGGATTACCTATGTACTGGTGGAGTGCAGGCATAGCTCCTTTCTTTATATCTCCTTTAAGTCTAGAGCCCATTACAAAATCTGCTTCCCCATTCAGTATAGGCTGAATAAATTCATATGTCATTTGAAAAGGATAGGTACCATCTGCATCTCCCATTACAATTATATCTCCTTCTGCTTCAGCAAATCCTTTTAAATAAGCATTACCATATCCTCTTTTTTCTCCATATACTACTCTTGCTCCAGCTTCACGTGCTTCTGAAGCTGTATTATCAGTTGATGCATTATCTACTACCACTATCTCAACATCAAGCCCATTCTTCCTTAATTTTTCAACTGGAACTGATCTGACTGTTTTACCCACGATTCCCTCTTCATTTAATGCAGGGATGACAATTGAAATCTTCATAAAATCACTTAGTTTATTATCTTCGTATAATATTTTTAATCATAAATAATTCAGTATACTGTTCAATTTTTGATAGTATTGCTTATATAATTTGCTTAATAATCAATAAAAAAAGAAATGTAGAATTAATAAAAATAATTAAAAATATTGATTATTTTAGGAGATTGCTTAAATGCTCTATTAATTCTTTCTTAACATCTTCATTTTCCATTGCAATTTCAATTGAACTTTTAAGCCAGTCGACAGTATTTCCAATGTCATGGAGTTTACCATTGAATATGCAACCGTAGCTTTCATCTAAATGCCTTAAAGCATCTGTAAGTTGAATTTCACCACCTACACCTGGTGAAACGTCATCAATATAATCAAAAATATCAGGAGTCAGCAAATATCTTCCAATAATTCCCAAATTTGATGGAGCATCTTCTAATTTAGGTTTTTCAACTAAATCTTCAATTTTATAGAGGGAATCATCAATTTTAGATCCCTTAATTATTCCATATCTTTCTACTTTTTCATCAGGAACTTCTTCTATAGCAATTACGGAAGATTCATATTTATCATAAACTTTCATAAGCTGCTTTGTACAGGGGATTTTAGACTGAGCTATGGTATCTCCAAGCAAAACAGCAAATGGATCGCCGTCAATATGTTTTTTTGCACAGGATATTGCATCTCCAAGTCCCTTCTGCTTTTTCTGCCTTACATAATAAATGTCTGCAAGCTCGGATATATACTCTACTTCTTTAAGATAATCCGTTTTTCCCCCATTTTTGAGGAAATATTCTAATTCAAAAGCCCTGTCAAAATGATCTTCAATGGATCGCTTACCTTTTCCTGTTATTATTAGTATATCATCTATTCCAGAAGCTACAGCTTCTTCAACTACGTATTGTATCGTTGGTTTATTAAAAACTGGAAGCATTTCTTTTGGTTGCGCTTTTGTGGCAGGTAAAAACCTTGTACCAAGTCCAGCCGCCGGTATCACCGCTTTCATAACTGTTCACCTATAAATTACATGTTAAATGTTTAAATTCTTTAATTATACATATTATACTTACATCTAAAATGACTTATAAACTTTTTTGGTTTTTTTATTGATTTAATTATCTACGTATACTTCATCATTTATAGAATATATCTTTAAAATACCCATTTTACCGTTCGTAATTTCTTTATATCCCCTAATAATAGATTTATTATCCCCCCATATCATATAAAAGTCAACATTATACTTTTTCAACTGTTCCTGTAGTTTAGAATTACTGGTATTATCTGCTTGTCCCAAATAGTTAGTCCCCATATAATATGACAGATAAGCTATAGATATTCCTTTATTATCCTGATTAACTGCTATATTTCCATGCACATTATATTGATCTTCAATAAGATTCGCCAGGTTATAGATTTCTTTATCTGAATTAATATTTTCATTCAAAAATGATACTGGCATCCATATAAATGAGATTGCAAAAACCAGCAAAATTATACTTTTTATACCCTTTCTATCAGCAAAAAAGTTATATTTAAACAAGTCATTAAGCAAGTAGCCTCCCATTAAAATTAATAAAATATATACAATCCATAAGTATCTCTCTTCAACTAAAATGGGAAGATAACCTGCAGAAAATATGATTATGGTTAAAAGTGGATATATCCTGTTGTCAGTTAAAACTTTTCTAAACGGCCAAAAAAGCATTAAATATACAAACAGTATTATAATCGAAAAACATGAGAATAATCTGTATATATGAATTGTAGCGAGTGTATTAGTATATATAAGCTTTAGCTGGTATTTAAAATAATTCCAGGATTCAAGTGGACTCCACGATTTGACATCTGCAATAGGAGTTAGAGATCCGTCTGTTGTAATTCCACCAAGATAATGTGTTACTCCCCATCCCTTAGATTCCGGACCTGCAAGATTATGATTAAATTCTCCTGAAGTACCATAGGTTACTTCGCCTTCTTTTTGACTTATTAAGCCAATCCAAATTCCACTTATAACAAAAAATACTGTAAATCCCAAAAATAAATTTTTCAAGATTATTCGTCTATTTTGAATATTTTTAAAGTAATGAAGAAAGTTAAACAGTATAAAATGTACAATGAAAAATGGAAACGCATAGCTTTTGCTTAGATATGCTAACGCACCAAGAAAACCACAGAATAAGCCATTAGATACATTATAAGAATATTTTGAGCTGAATATAATGTTAAAATAATAAATAAGTATGCAAACCATCAATAAATCCGGCGTGATAACGCTGTATGCAAAATATAAAACCACAGGAACTGTTGAAAAAAGAATTACAGCTCGAATAATTTCATCCATCTCAAATTTATTAGATAACTTTCCAATGCCCAATATGGTAAAGAAACCTATAATTAAAGATAGTATCTTTGTAGAAAATAGCACGTATAATGGATTTAAACCAAAAATAAGGAATGGGACCAAAAGCCAGGATATAAGTGGACTCCAGTAAGTACTAATTGCATTACTATAGTTACCCATTAAATAGGTTTTAGCAATTTTTATATAAACTAGGCCATCAGGATTAATTTGATACTGATAATATCTGATTGAAATAACCCCTAATATCAAAAAAGTCATTAAAGCTAAAATTAAACTTATATTACTTCTTAAACTAATATTACTGGTTATATGTTTAATCAAATTCATATTAATCGTTCGATGCATCCCAAGATTAATTTAGTTTTACTTAAGAATTTATGCTTTTTCAAGTGAATGTTCAATAATTACTTGCTAAGGTTTGTATATTCATTTAATCTAAGAGTATCAAAGTGTATTTTAATAAAAAAACTCCAGTACAAAACAAATTAAGGCCAAAATTGGTAGTGGAAGTGCCATTATGTAATATTTCCTATTTGCACTAGTTTTAGATAAATAGCTGATTAAAATCAGAGTTAAACCCAATAAAAGCCATCCCATCGCATTGAAATAGTACTTTGTATAAAATGCATATACAGCTATAATGAAAACTACAACTGCCAGTAAATAATTAGTATTTTTATTTGTCATGTTTAATAACCTGCTTTTACAGTTAATTACCAATCTTTATATTTTTCAGTTACACATATCTTAATTTTTAGTTTTAAATGATTTAAAGAATACAGCATAAAACTCATATGTAAACAAGTTTAATAGGTTATGTTTTTAACTATTAGATGTTAAATTTTAAGGTATAAAAATTTAGTTAATTACCCCCTAATTTGGACATAAAAATTATTCAAGATCTAATTTCAGGATATCAACTATCAAATTCTAAATTAAATTTATCCTTCAAAATATCTAAAAATTCAGATTTAGAAACATTATAAACTAGAAGAGTCTTATGCTGGCTTTTAAGTCCGGAAATAATCTCAACTTGAGACCCTGTGAGACCAGAGAATTCATTCATTATTTCCTTATTGGCTTTACCTTTTTGTGGAACTGATTTTATTCTAATCTCTATTTTTTCTCTCCATTGGTTGTAACCAATTATCTCAAACTTCTTTGATTTGGGAGAAACTTCTATATCTACTAATATTCCATCATTAGTTTCAGTTACAGCGTTCATGTAATTACCTTATATAATTCTATCTTTAATTTACATTTTCAACTTTAGTAAATGACTGCTTAAAGAATTTGCATTTTATTTTTTAAAAATTTTTTATGCTTTAAAATTTAAAACATTAAATTTTAAATTTACCTGAAATAGCTTCCCAATCACTTACAAAAACCCAAATAACTATTTATTTTCCAATGTATTCTCAATATAACATCGTAAATCGAATTAATCCAGATATACATTTAATAATTAAATTATAAATAGCTATAAACTGTTGAATTTATGAATTTAAAAAATGTTCCACTACATGATTATTAACTATCAACATACAATTAATACTATGCTAAACACATATATCAAAAAAGTAATATGTTTTACAGTACTTTTAGCCGTATATTCAATATTTGGGGCATATTTCATTGGATATTACCAGTATGATACAGTAAGCAGAGATTTAATCGTCATTATTTCTATTGCAAAATTATATGCAACTGGTGATTTTTCAAATGCCATTAATGGATACTGGGGACCACTTTTCCCATGGCTGTTAATTCCATTTATATTATACAACTCAACATCTCTATCTGTAATGTATGCAACTAAAATATTATCTTTAATTACAGGCATTTTTACCATCATAGGGACATTATTTTTGTCTTATAGATTTGAAATGGACAATAAAATTAGAATAATGATTTTGTTTCCAACTATTTTTGTGATACTTTACTTTGCATTAGGTTATAATCCCGTAGACCTTCTATTAACCTGTTTTTTAGTATATTACCTGTATTTTATTTTTAATCCATCATATTCCCAGAATCTGTATAATGGAGCATTATGTGGAATTCTTGCATCCATGGCTTATCTAACAAAAAGTTACGCTTTTCCTTTTTTTATTGCGCATTTTGTAATGATGAATCTATTTTATTATCTAAAAAGTATCTCAAATAGACGGATAATCT
>JAEZKE010000094.1 GCA_023436175.1 Methanobacteriota archaeon | reverse complement strand
TTTTACCACCAAATTATACGTTTAAATCTAAAATTTTGGAAACAATTTCAGAAACTGCAATTACAGGCGCAGAATCATCAGGAAGGTCCATGAGTGGTTTTCCTTCAATATCATATTCAGCAACAGTTTCATCTTCATATACTGTTCCAATAAAGTTCAATCCAATTTCATCAATTTTTTCAATTGTTTCTTCTTCTTTTCCAGAGATAGCTCGATTTAATATTAAATACAATTTTTTGAAACTGATATCCAGTTCGCCCGAAAGATCATCAATTCTTTTTGCTGTTAAAATCCCTCTTTTTGACCTATCTGTCACTACAAGCATGATATCAACATTTTGAGTTGTTCTCCTGCTTAAATGCTCAAGTCCTGCCTCCGTATCAATGACAATTATATCATAATTGGAGGTAAGTGTTTCAATGATCTTTCGGAGCATGTTATTTACAGCACAGTAACAGCCACTTCCTTCTGGCCTTCCCATTACCAGAAGATCAAAATCAGGAGTTTCCACAATGGATTCCATGATTTTATAGTCAAGTATGTCCCATTTGTTTGATTCTTTAGGGATATTACCTGATGCAGTGTCCTTTTTAAGTTCTTCTCTAACATCGCCCACTGTCTTTTTAACATCGATTCCAAGGGCTTCTGGTAAATTAGAATCTGGATCTGCATCAATTGCAAGTATGTCTTTACCGCATGATTTCAATGATTTGATGATGAGGGACGTAATCATGCTTTTACCAGTTCCCCCCTTTCCACTTACTGCTATTATCACTAAGCTACCTCTCATTTAAATTTAAAGCTATTTCCTTTTGATTATTATCTTTTCAGCGTAAACTTTCGCGTTTTTAAGTATTATTCTGACCCCGCCAGCTGCTGGCACTGAGATTTCAGGTGCATATGCAATTTGAGCCATTGGAGTTTCTGACATTTCAATTTCTTCGGTTTCATCTTCTGCAATTTCAGGTTCTGCAGCTGCTGCTTTAGATGCTTTTAATCTTTCAATTACAGGATGCTCTGATTCACGCAGGAATCTTCGGATTTCTTTAATGCTCGATGCCTCTTCTTCAGTTGGAATTTTGTCAAACATCTCTTCAGGTATGAAATCTGTCAGAGATTCTTTTATCTCTTTTGGGAGCCAGATTATTCGTTCATAGCTTCCATCTGCCTGTAAAAACTTAGGTGATCTCATGTATTCAAGACTAAGCCCAGTAAATCCTTCTACTTGTTTCCCACCAGAACACTGCCCGGCCATCGCCGAAAATGGAATTCCAAGAGGAGTTTCTCCTCTAAAATCACGGTCTACAATTCCAATTCCATCAAGTTCAGGGATATAAAATGCAACCGCTTCAAAACACCCACATGAAGTGTGAGGATATTCAAATACACTGTGTAAATACACCCTTTCAGTTATACCCTGTGATCTTTCAGCCATAACAGCATTTACATTGCTGTATTCACCTTTTACATCATCTAAAACTTCACCTTTTTCCACTTCAAATATAGGCCCATCAGGATCCATTTTAGCTGCGGCCCTGCAGTCAAACCAGTTTATGGCCCCACAAAGTGCAGTTCTATCAGGTGTAACGATACACACATGGCTCGGTGCAAATGATTGGCACATTGTACAGCCGTAGAACACGTCAACGTCTTCATCACTCAATTCTCTTGCCCTTGCATCCCTTACTTCATATTGTGCCTTTGCAGTTTCTAAGAACGATTCTACTTCACTTTCTTCTGTAAGTATGCTGACTGATATTTTTTCTATTATTGGAAACTCTTCCTTAAGGAGAATTGAGAGTGCTTTTCCAAGATCTTCAAGCTTAAATCCAGCACTTAATGATTCCTTGCTCACACGGCACCAGATCTGATCTCTCTGGTTCAGATGCATGAACCCCTTAACATAGTTACATAGTTCATGTATCCTACGTTCAATAACTCCTTCCAACTCTTTTTCAAGTTTTTCTCCCTGAATTTGTGCAAGTATTCCAAAAGGATAGATTTCTCCTTCCTCCATATCACTGAGTTCTGGACCTACGACTTCTATTTTGCCGTCTTCAACGTCGTCTGCAACTTGAATGAGTTCTGCGCCGACAGATTTAGGGCCTGCAAGTTCAACAAACATGTTTGCTGATCTTATACGTTCTCCTTCATACATTGGGCTAACATCAACAGGTATATCCTCAAACATTAAATTCCTCCATGATTCTTATTCGCTTTATAAGTTATTTTGCTAATTTTTCAAGATATTTGATCCATTCTTCATCTTTCATATTAGGGAACGATGCATCTGCATTGGAATGGAAAAATTTACAGAGCGTAAGTGTCTTAAGATGGGGTGCAAAGTGTTTCAGGGTTGAAAGTCCCTGAGAACCTATATAATAGATTACACCAATGAACATGACTAAATCATGCTGTCCTTCTCCATTTATTCCTTCCCAATCTGGATCTTTAAGAAGATTTACAATTTCAACTACTCCATAAGAACTGCTCTTAATATCTGCTTCATTAAGTGTTTTAAACATATCCCCTGTACTTACAATTGGAATATTCCACTTTTCTGCAATTAATACAGCCAGTGATAATACAGGACTATCTTTTACAAGAGGCCCCAT